>JAGDBT010000063.1 GCA_017958895.1 Alphaproteobacteria bacterium
ATGCAGGTTCGCCAAAGGCAGGCAACAAGCGCTAACCACCGCTATGCGATTAATATAGCACAATCATGATTCGCTGTCAATAAAAACCTTTAAAGCACAAAAAAACCACCATAAAGGTGGTTTCTTTTTCTATTGGTGCCAACAGAGAGACTCGAACTCCCGACCCACTGATTACAAATCAGTAGCTCTACCAACTGAGCTATGTTGGCATTTAATTCGCTAATCTTATATATGATGTTTTACAGCTTGTCAATAACCTTTTGCAATCATTTTTAATATAGTCATTTTCAAAGCATTATCTGCCAATCTTTCTTATCCGTTTTATTTTCAAACAAAACATCGGCCATATATTTGGTTATAATTTTTTCGTTATATTCCGCCTGAATTTTCCGCCAACCGTTCTCGGCAATTTTCTGCCTTTCTTCCACATCCGTACGATACTTATTTATTTTCTCATATAACTCTTCCGGTGTGGCATAAAAAGCTATTTCATCATCGGCAAACAAATCACCGAAACCGGTTCTCTTATCCAAAAAACATAACTCTCCGTTGCCCATAATATGCACCATTCGGTCGGACGAATATAAATAAACATCATTTACTCTTGAAAGCGAAAGCCCCATGCCGGCCTTGGAAAAAGCCGCAATATAATCTGCTCCGGCCAACTTCGGCGCACCTTTAATCCCCGCCAACAACCATTTCAAATCTTGCACTTTGGCAGAAATTTCCTCCACCAGTTTTTCATTATCAATATCCTGACCGCAGAACTGTCTTATTCCCGGAGTTGCCGAATAAAACAAATCATATTCCGGATTGCTATTTTCAAAAGCTTTATAAGTTTCCAAGGTTTCATCAACAAAATTCGGCAAATAACAAACTTTATTGTTGGCGGTTTTAAATTGTGCTAACTGGTTTTTATCGCCGGTTGTAACAAAAAAGGCATCCACAATTTCTTTATTGCGTTGCAGTGCCTCAATATTTCTTTGTGCATATCCCGGAGCCACCCAATCGCAAGTCCATTGCAAAATTTTTATCTCCGGCAACATTTCTTTTAATTTATAAAGGGTTTCGGCTTCTATGGTATCGGCATGTCCCATAAACAAAGCATCCGGTTTTACCACTCGGCAATAATTCAAAAAATGTTTCTGCGAGCGTTTCTTTCCCAAAAAATTCATGGAACCGAAACCGAGCATTCGGCAAATATCCCTGTCGGAATAGTTAATCACGGCATAGCCGTTTCTGGTTAATCCGTTGGTTATCTTAAACGGATACGAATTTTGAAAGCACCCTTTCAAACGTAACAAATTAAAATTTGCCAAATGCAGAATAGTCTTCATTTTTATCCCCTTTAACGGCTAAAGGTTAACACTTTTATTTTGCAAAATCAACAGACTTTTATTTCTTTTAGGCTCGGAAATATTGTTGGAGCAATTTAAAATCAAAAAAAGAGCGATACCTTAAAGGCATCGCTCTTTTTTTGCTTCAGTTTCAGTCTTTGCAGAAGCTGCAACCTTCGTCCTCCACGACCCATTTATCCGGATCAAACGGGGCTTGGCCTTCCTGTGTTCCGAAACCGCGATAGGAATCTTCTGCCAACACTTTCTCTGCCGCATCCATGGCCTCCTTGTCCGTGCAAAGAACAACCTCCTGCACAATTGAGTATCCGCATATGCGTGAAAAAGCATCTACTGCCCCTATTATAGCCCTGGCATTCTGCTCGGGAGTCAACGCATCGGCACCCAAATTAAAAGGCACGGCTATACGTTCCGCACGTGTGGGTGTATCCTGGTTTGCCATGCACATAGCTCTGAATACTGCCTTATAAACGGTTTCAAACTGTTTTTCAGGCGCAGCCCCCAGTGTTACTACGTGAGTAAGGTACAATATGTGAGCAGGGTACGCATTCCCCATAGCAAATCGGGAAAAATATGCATCACCGTGCTTGAAAGGCTTGATATGAACTTGCTTATCATAGCGCTCTACATCCGGCCCAAAACCCTGCGAAGCATACTTTTTGGCAACTTCTGAGACTCGGTCAGGGTACTCAGATACAATGATTACATCAACCGGCTGTCCGGGATTATTTCCCATGACAATATTGACGTTGATGCCTTCTAATCTCAATAATCCAACTCTTTTTTCCATATTTTTATTAATAAGGTTAAACGATTGGTTATTTTTCGATTGGTTTCAATAATTCTGTAGAATTTGAAATTTAAATGCATAAAAATAACCACAATAAATCACTTAGATGACCCACTATACGCTTTTCTGTCTAAAATGTCAATATTTTTTAAGATAAAAACAAAATTGAAACGTCAGAAAATAGTTTTAAAATCAAAAAGAGCGATGCCTTAAAGGCATCGCTCTTTTTTTTGCGTCAATTTCAGTCATCGAAATTACAGAAACTGCAACCTTCGTCCTCCACAATCCATTTATCCGGATCAAACGGAGCTTGGCCTTCCTGTGTTCCGAAACCTCTATACGAATCTTCTGCCAACACTTTCTCTACTGCATCCATGGCCTCAGCATTGTCCACACAAATGATAACCTCTTTCACAATTGCATATCCGCAAACGCGTGAAAAAGCATCCACAGCCCCTATTATCGCCCTTGCATTCTGCTCGGGAGTCAGTGCGTCAGCACCTAAATCAAGAGACACGGCTATGTGTTCCACGCGAGTGTAAGGCATCTGGTTTGACTTGCACACAGCTCTGAATACCGCCTTATAAACGGTTTCAAATTGTTTTTCAGGCGAAGCCCCCATTGTTACTAAGTGGACAAGATACGCAAAATGGATAGCCGCACGATCAAAATAGGCATCACCGTGTTTGAAAGGATTCTCATGAGCTTTCTTATCATAAACCTCTATGCCGGAGCGGAAACCCCATGAGGCATATCTTTCGGCAACCTCGGAAGCATGATCAGGATACTCAGGCACAAATACTGCCTCGCCCCTTTGCCCGGGAGCTTCTCCCATAACGACCTTGATGTTGATGCCATCAAATCTCAATAATCCAACTCTTTTCATATTATTTATTAGTTAGGTTAAACGATTTGGTCATTTTATGATTGGCTTCAATAATTCTGTAGAATTTGAATTCGAACGCATAAAAATAACCATAATAAATCACTTAGATGACTAACCATACTTCTTTCTGTCTAAAATGTCAATATTTTTTTAAGACTATGCGCCGGTTAACCAAATTTTATAACTTCCGTACGATATTGCTTATCAGGGAACGCCAAAATGAAAAAAGATTTTTTAGAACTGAAAAAA
>JAGDBT010000064.1 GCA_017958895.1 Alphaproteobacteria bacterium
CCGGGAATACCGGGGATTGGCCCGAAAACCGCGGCGGAGTTAATCAATGAATACGGCTCTTTGCAGGAAGTTTTGGAAAATGCCGTAAATATGAAACCGTCCAAACGTCGTGATTTGTTGATTGAACATCGTAATGACGCGGAAGTTTCTCTGAAATTGGTAACCTTAAAAGAAGATGTTCCTTTAGAACATAATTTAGATGAACTGAACTGTCAAATTCCGGATAAGCAAATCTTATTAGCTTTTATTGATCGTCTGGGTTTTAAGAGTATTCGTCCCAAAATATTACAATGGGCTGAGGAGCGAAGTACTGATAAAACGGTTAAAAATGAAATTACTTCCGAAGAACAATTGACGGAAGTTTATGAAAAAATTTCTACTCGTGAAGAATTGGAAAAAATTTATAAAGAAATCAAAAATACCGGACAAATAAGTTTTCAGGTTTTATTTGATGCCCAAAAAATTGCCGGTTTCAGCCTTAGCCCGAAAAAAGGAAAGGGATATTATTTGCCGATGCCGTCAGAGCAAATAAGCGGAGATTTGTTTTCTTTTGACAGTACTAAAAATTTGGAAAAACAAACCGTGCAAAAATTTTGGACAGCCGTTGCGGAAGATAAAGATATTTTGAAAATAACCGCCGGCTTAAAACAACAATGGCATTACTTAAATCAATTATGCGGTAAATTTTTGGATTTATCGCCGTTTGAAGATTTGAGTATTATGTCTTATGACTTGGACAGCTCGGAACACAATCATGACATTTCCTCATTGAGCGGTTTGTTTTTAAATAAAGAACTGGCGTTTCCTAAACTTTCGGGAAAACATACCGCCATTGATTTTGAAACTGCGGAATACGGAAATTATGTGTATGCGGTTTCCGATTACATAGCGCGTCTGTATCCGCTTTTGAAGCAGCGAATTTTTACAGAAAAGAAAACTTATGTTTATGAAATTCTTGACCGTAAGTTGGTGCCGGTATTGCTGAAAATGGAAGAGTCCGGAATTGTGATAAACGAGCAAAAACTGCAAGATATGAATGAAGATTTTCAGCAACAGCTTCAAAAAATCGAACGCGAAATTTATGCTTTGGCAGGTGAAGAATTCAATTTAAATTCTCCTAATCAAATCGGTGATATTTTATTCAAAAAAATGGGACTGAAGGGTAAAAAACTGGCTTCCGGACATTATAATACCGGGGCGGAAGTTTTGGAAATGTTAGCCGAGGAACATGAAATTGCCGCCAAAATCTTGGAATGGCGCATGTATTCCAAGTTAAAATCGACTTATACGACCGCTTTATTGGAAGCCAGAGACAAGAATAGTCGCGTGCATACCACTTTTTCGCAAACCGTAGTTAATACAGGACGTTTGGCATCATCAAATCCGAACTTGCAAAACATTCCGAACCGCACCGATATCGGTCGCAAAATCCGTGGGTGTTTTGAAGCTAAACCGGGTTATAAATTGGTGGCGGCCGATTACAGTCAAATGGAATTGCGTTTAATGGCGGCGGTTGCCGATGTTAAAGCCTTAAAAGAAGCCTTTGCCGAAAACGTGGATATTCACGCGGCAACGGCGGCAAGAGTATTCAATATTCCGTATAACGAAGTTGACAGAGAACATCGCAGTCGTGCCAAAGCCATAAACTTCGGCATTATTTACGGTATTTCGCAGTTCGGTCTGGCCAGACAAATAGGTACTTCTCGCGAATTGGCTAAGCAATATATAGATTCCTATTTTGCCATCATGCCTGAGGTTAAAGAGTATATGGAAGAAACAATCAAGTTTGCGCATGCGAACGGTTTTGTTTTAACGCCGTTCGGACGCAAATGCTCGGTTGCCGGTATAAATGACAGCAATCGTCGTTATGTATCTTTTGCCGAGCGAGCCGC
>JAGDBT010000065.1 GCA_017958895.1 Alphaproteobacteria bacterium
AAATAAAAGTATAAAGATGACTGTTTGCCAAATATACACGGTTCATTTCTTTGCCGGCTTTCAAGCGAGGTTCGCGATTTTTATCCAGCAAAAGTTGAGACAGCTCCGCATCATTATATTTTTTGCCGTCAACCGTAAATTCCAAACGCGAAGAACTTTCTTCATACAGACGCACCCAGGCACTGCCGGAAGTTAAAGATTTTTCCAACAACAAAGATTCTTCAGGTTCGCTAAGTTCATATTTTTTAAATTTTCTAACACGATTTATCCAGTATTTATAATAACTTATTTTCTTATCTTTAAGCCATTCTTTAATTTTACTTTCCGGCAACTTATTCAATTCCAGGCTGAAAAAGACCGTCGGTTTGGCATAATCGGTAAGCTTTTCTTCAATTTGTTGATAAAAAGCCACAGCCTCGGTATTTTTCATTTGCGTTACCATATTCAGATAAGCAAATCCTCCCAGTCTGCCGGCTAATTTTGAACGTTTTTCCGTATCTTTGAGAGCTTTTAAAAACTCCTCAGCCGATAAGGATGCCAATTTGCCCTTATATTTCTTGGCAAACGCCTTGGCATTATGCCCGTAAGTTTCCAAATCTTTTGCAATTTGCGGATCACTCATACTCTTATACAAATCAGATAAGTCCCAAGCCGGTCCCTTATTCATCTTTCAATTCTCCGTTTTGTAATTTTTCTTCGGTAATTTTATTAATCTTATGCAAAATATTACCGTTTGTATTTTTTTGTTGCTTTCCCTTAACTTCTGCGGACAAAGGAATATCCAGTTTTTCGATTAGAGATTCGTCCTGTATATCCTCGCTTTTATCCTCTGTTTCTTTGGTTTTGTTCGAAAAATAAGCCGTCGGCAAAACCGCTTCCGGATCGTTTATCAACCTTTTTTCCTCAAGTTGCAGAGCCCGCATCTTAGCGTCTTCAAGCTCTCGGTGCTTTTGCTCTATAAAATTGTGTTGACGTTCTATTGCCGCCATATCCGAAGCCGGATTGCCGGTATATTCAAGTTCATCATCTGTCGGAGCAACAATAACCGGAGTATAAAGATAATTATTCCACGGCGTTTTTTGTACCCCCTTACCCCACAATATCAATCCATTCCAAACAACTTTGGTATTACAAACCAAATCTTTGCCCAAATATTGCAAAGGACAAAAGATTTTTCCCTTCTGACAATAAGTTAAATTATTAACCAGCGCTTCCGTACAAGGTATAAAACCGCGTTTCAACGCGTCCTGTCTGGGAGAAAGAAACATGACCGAAGTCATATAAAATACAAAGACACAAAACAATCCCAAACAAATATAGTAAGTATATTTAAGGATTTTTTCCATTAACTCTTTGCCTTTTGACAATATGTTTCCAATAAGGCCAATTCTTCTAAAGTATTGGCACTGGCAACTTCTTCCGGATTACCTTCAAAAGCCGAACATTTCAAACCCATTTTATGAGCAATTTCCACGGCATCGGTTAAATAAAATTCTCCGGCAGCATTTTTATTGCCGATATTTTCCAGAATTTTGAATAAATACCGACCGTCAAATGCCATAACTCCGGAATTACAGAAAGTAATTGCTCTTTCGTCTTCCGAAGCGTCTTTATATTCCACTATCCGGTCAAGCTCCATACCGTTCATCACCAACCGGCCGTAACGTCCCGGATCTTGCGGTCTGAATCCCAACACCACAACTGAAAAGCCGTCTTCAACTTTCTCGGCCGCTCTGCGGAAAGTTTCTTTTTTGATTAAAGGAGTATCGCCGAACACCACCAAAACCGTGCCGTTGAAATCTTTAAGTAAATCTTTGGCGCAATTCACCGCATGTCCGGTACCGAGCTGTTGTTCCTGAATACAAGTCTTATAAGGAGCAACCGTTTTCGCCACTTCCTGTCCTTCCGGAGATATAACCGTAACAATTTCATCCACAGGGACTGTTTCTAACGTATCAATGATATGTCTGACCATAGGTTTGCCGTTTACCGGCATTAACACTTTAGGTTTGTCGGATTTCATTCTTGTACCTTTTCCGGCTCCCAAAATTATGGCGGCAATCTTGTTCTTCATGTGTTTCTCCTTATTGATTTTTTAAATTTTGTTATTTATGATATAAGCAAATTGTAATTTTTTTGTAAAGATAAGGACGGATATTATGAAAAAACTTTTTCTTACAATTTGTTTCATTTTATTTTTTTCCGCTACACATAACGCTTTTGCCGACATACGACCGCTCTCCGAACGCGGAATAGACAGCCATAAAACAAATTTGCTACCACCGAATACTCCGCCTCCGGGACTCCCGAATCCGAACGATATGGAAGAAGTAAGAAATTTTTTCAAAAAACGTTTTGATGAAGCTACTCGTTTAAAAATGGACGATAAAATTGATTGGAACAGTGTAAACAGCATCAGTATCATACATACTCCGGAATATTATGCCGCTAAAAGAGAACAAGAAAAACCGCTTTTCCAAAAAATTTACGAAAAAGCCATCAAAAGTCTTCACAGTGAAGATGAAAACGCCACACAGCAGGATATTACCGAACTTGAACAGCAAGAAGAAGAAAAAATAATCCGCACTGCCACACGTTTTTTTAATATTATACAAAATGAAGAAGATGATAACACGGAGCAAGATATTGTGCCGACAGTAGGCTTTAATTTACCGAGCGGCAGAAGAGTGTTGGCTCCGGCTCGCGAACATATACCTTATTTTCTGAGTTACATAGATATTCAGGCTAACGGTTATATAAAAATTGAAGATACCGTAACCATCGTTGCCAACGGCAATAAATTTGCCTATGGGCTTACCAGAGTTTTCCCTAAATATACTCAAGACGGTCATCGTATAGAATTTATATTGGAAGATGTAATCATCAATGATCGAAAAATACCGTATATAATTGAAGAAATTGGTTCAAACATTGTTCTCAAGCCTAAATTCAACCATAAGTTAGAGCCTGGTGTTTATACTTATAAATTTAATTATATCGTAAACAATAAACTTTCGGTTAAAGGAGAGAATGTCTTTTTTGACTGGAATATTCTCGGAAATCCGTTAAATACATTCATTACCTCGGCCAATGCCATTATATCTTTGCCGACCGGACACAGTTTTGAAGATGTTTTTGCTATTGTCGGAAGAAAAAACAATTACACGGAAAAACGGACAAATGTTTTCCCTTTGGAGAGTAATGTAATAGCATTTTCCAACTTTACTCCTTTGTTTAACCGTGAAAATATGATTATTCTGGCCAGAATAAATAAAAATGTTTTCATTAAAGGATTTAACAAAAACCTTTCCAACCTGTTAATCGATTGGGGTAGCTTGATTTATGCTTCTTTAGGTCTTATTGCCATTTTATGCGCCTATCTGCTTTCTTTACTTACGCTCAAAAAAGAACGTAAAAGCAAAAAATATACTCCGTCTTACAACGGCTCTCTTATGCGCAGCATTATGACCGGAAAGTATGACCGCACGGCCTTTGTTTCACAGCTTTTGGATTTATACAGAAAAAATGCCGTCGACATCAAAGAAGACGAAAATCGTCTATACTTAGAAAGCAAAAATCTCAGCTCTTCAAAGCTGAATAAGGCCGAAACTAAGGCATTGAAAATTCTTTTTGCTAAAAAATCAACACTTTTGGAAATTAACAATACCAACAATATAATCATCAAAAAAGTTAAGCGCTTGTTTGAAAAGAATATACTCAAACAAATAAAAAGATACAGATTGGTGCATAACATAAGTTACATTTTGTTCAGTTGTGCCATGTTGCTGGCCACACTGGTTGCAATTGCCTTTATCAGCACCAACTTTGCACAGTCTTTTATTATCTTATTTTCCATGGCTCTGTTATATGCCTTTTATGTGTGGATTTTGCGTCACAAATTCAAACATTGGTATATAACCTTACCGATAAAATTGTTTGTTTTGGTATCGTTATTCATTATCTGGGCTTTCAGCAGTATTTATACGGACGGAATAACCTGTTTGATTATACTTGCCATGGTTGTTGTTATTTTTGCTTTCAGCGAGATTTTTGATAAGCAAAATAACTTTATCAATGAGGCAAATGAATCCATTGACCGCTACAAAGAATATTTGCTCGGAAATGCCGATACAATCAATCTGAGCCGCGATTTCCTCAACCAACAGTCCAATATATTTGCCTTGGATATAACCGAGCATTTTCCGCAGAACATATCCAATAAAAACTTCTATAAACTGGATTTGGCTGAAACATTAAAACAAAGGTTGATAGATATTTTATAGAAATAAATATATTTCCGATGTTTGTTTTTATAAAAAGGAACCCGCCGGCCCAGCCGGCGGTTTTTCTTATACGCCTATAAGGCTCACTTTACCAGCACACGCCTAAAGGGCGTACTACAATCTGACCGGGCGACTATTACTTGCTACCCGTAAACGGGTCTATATCTAATGTCATTTGACTGGCTTCAGCATCCTCTTTTAACT
>JAGDBT010000066.1 GCA_017958895.1 Alphaproteobacteria bacterium
ATATATATTTTATTATAATTACAATTTTGGGGAGTATTGATATGAAAAAATTTGCTTTGGTCGTTGGATTTATTTTGAGTTTGAGTTCAAATCTATATGCAGAAAATTCTCGAACGCTTACGTCGGAAGAAATTGACGATATATATGGCAGGTGTGAAGATATGATTCTACCTATAGATAGATTTGAAAGAGCATTAGGAGAAATATTTGCTGATCAACGTAATGCTGGAAGGGTTATATGGTGTTTTTCTGATAAAATTAAACAATACAGTACCCCACAACAGCTTGAATTATACGAAAAAGCTAATACACAAGCGGAAGAGTTCTTAGATGATTTGCTTTATTATAAGGGATATTGGACTATTTACACAGAACGATCCGAGTTGATGTATAGATATCAAAGTTTTATCTATTATGCGCTGACCAAAGATAAATACTTCACACTTCCTGAACCGGATATGATAAATTGTCCACTTAATGATAAAATAACCGAAGTTCCGACATGTTTGAAACAGGATATTTTAAAAATATGTAATATAGAAAGCCATAGAAATGTTATATACCATCTTAACAATTTAACACTAACAACCTTAGAATTATTAAAATCAACAACCGATAATGAAGATAAATTAAAAAAGCAAATGCAACAATACTATAATATGATATTTCATTTTGTGGTCTTAATTCGCGGAAGTTACTTGATGAATCCACTCGATTCATGGATGTATATGGGTGATGTATATTTATATGAAGAGATGAATGGTTTGGAGCATTTGGAAGCGGAAGAGATGAAAGAGCCTTATCCGCTTCCATTCCCATAAAAATTATTTTATAGGATAGCGCTTAAAGCGATTTATCAAACCTTTTTCATATTTCTTATCAAGTGTCTTTTTCCTGTTTTCGATAAAAGTGTCTAATAATTCTGTATCATTTTTAACTGAATTAAGGTCGTTTACGGTTTGACTACCGAAGCCGTAGTTATTATCTGAATTTCCCTGAAAACGCGTGTTAAACAATAACTTCGCACTTGACTTTAATGTCACTTATTTTATTATAATTACAACTTTTAGAGGTGTGGTTATGAGAAAGCTGGTTTTGATTTTGGGGGTATTTTTAAGCCTAAGCGCAAATGCTCAGGGAGAATTATATCGTCATATTGATGTTGATATGGTCTATAAAATCGGTAATTTCAACAGCAAAGAAGAAGTTAAAAATTTAATTGATGACTATGCTCAGAGTGATATTCCTGATGATCCGCAAAAGACCACAGTTAGCAACGTTATTGATAATTATTATCAACATCCGAAATATACTCCGATTATTGAAGCAAAATGCCAAGAATCAGTACCATTGATGAAGGGGAGTTTCAATTTATGGGAAGAACCTAACTTTCGCGCAGATATGTGTTTAACGTGGGAAATCAACAAAAAACTTGATAAGAAGCAAATTGAACTATTGGCTCATTTAAAAAATACATGGGGTAATGTTATAATGAACATGACATTATCAGATGGTATATTAACTTCGTTTAACATTACATTTCACAATCACAATGAATATTCATTGCAGTTAGCAATACGCATATATAATCTTATTATGAAAGAGAATTGGCCTGAATGTCGCGCAGAAACCGGCGAGAAAATCGGAGACTTGGATATGCGTACAGAACCATGTAATACACCATCAGAAATTATGAAACTTTGCAATAGCACTGAAAATCCTCAAAATTGTATGCAAGAAGAAATTATTTCACGAATATCAAAATTTAAAATAATGACAAATGTATGGGCAACCGAAAAAGAAAAGAAAGAAGAAAGAGAAGAAACAGAGGAGAAGAGAAGCAATGACATCAAACAGCTGATGAAACTGACTCAAGAGATTATTCCGCAATTAATTGAAGATAAAAACAGGCAGAAAGAAGAAATAATGCGATTATATAACTTTTATTGGCTCTCTATACTCAGGAGTTATGAAGATTCTTTAGATTATATAAAAGCAAACAGTTGACAGAGGGGATTTTAGCCCCTCTGTCAGCTGTGCTGTTTGCTTAGTATCTAAAAAACTTAGCACGCGTGTACCAACCGGGATATTTATTCTTATCTTTTAAACCATCGTAATATTCATATCTTCTGTTGACTATTTGATTGTTTAAGCGCAATAAATCATCGTCTTGCAATTGATTAAGCGCAGAAACAGTTTCCGTACCAAATTTTCCATCAATACCGATATTTTGAGCATTAATATCATTATAAGCATTCTGTACAATTTTAGTTCCTTCCGATCCTCCTATATTAACCCCTATATCAAAAATGTGTTCAGCCGTATGATTATCATTGAAAGTTTCAATATGATTAGGCTTATAAAACTCTTGGCAGTAGACATTATCAACTTGTTCTTGAGTTAAGTCTTTGACCTTGTTAGGGTATACCTTAGCTATTTTTGGGTATTTATGAAGAAATTGGTCATAAAAACCTTGAGATATACCGGAATTTGTCGGTTGATCCGAAACATGGAAACCATATCCTTCGCGCTCAGGTTGTTTTATATTACTAACAAACTGTCTGAACCTATCACTTTTCAGGCAATCATTAATCAGGGGATTGGTTTCATATTCATCACGCACGTAATTAAAATTATCTTTTTGAGGGTTATTTTCATACCAACGTTGATTATCGGGGGCAAAACCGCTCAAACTCTGATATACGGTTCGTTGCGGTTTTACAGCGGTTCCAACAGAATTATTGTTTTCCATAACACTAGTTGAACTGATGGCATAATCGGGAGCGATTGTGTAATTAATTCCGTTCAAGCGCTCCATAATACCTTTAACGTTTCCTCCGATATTTGAACTACCAAAACCATAATTATTGGCAGAATTATCCCAGAAGTTAGTTCCGTATTGCGGGTAGTTTAGAGTTATACCTTGACTGTTATAGTTCTGCATAAGCTGATTTTCTCGCTCGCTGCGGGCATTTTGATATTGCACTTCATCTTGCACGGAAAATCCGCTATGATCTACGCCATAGCTGTCTATTCCGTTGTTGCCGATAGAATAGCCGAACGGCGATTTATATTTAGGATACATATCCATAATTTACCTCCATTTTAAATTTTGATTTACTCATTTTTTCTTCCTTAAATCAGTTGTTACAATTTGTTAAAATGGATTTCTATTATCTTGCCTCCTTTTCCCTTGCTCGGTTACCTCTATAATTTCACGCAAATAACGTAACTCCACTTTATAATAATATTTATATTATAATATAAGAAATTGTCAAGATAAAGATAATAAAAATATTAAAAATTACTCCAATATAAACGAAAAATCTTATTTTATAAGTCAAAACAAAGGAGGCTCAAAAGCCTCCTTATCTGTGATTTATAATGTCGTTAAACCTTTTCGGCATAAATCGGCAAATATCGGCTTATTAAGCCCCAACATCGGTATTATTATTGATGGTTTGGCCTCAATATCCAAAATATGTTCTCCGAAATTATCTCCGCGGCGATATTTCAATACGGCGCTCGGTAAAGTAGATTTGCCTATGCATGAAGAAAGATAAACCCAAACCTCATCATTATCCCGCAAATTTTCAACTGCCAAATGTCTGGCATATAAGTTCAGAGTTAAGTCTGCCTTTGTCGCATCTTTGGTCCATGGTGAACCGCCGCCGATCGGTGAAGCCGCCGAATAAAAATCACAAGCCAATTTGCGACCGGTTATGCCGCAATCCGCCACAGCGGAATGATATGTGTAATTACCGGTGCCGTTGATTATCAGTTGTTGCGGTTTTTCTTGCAAACATTCATAAATAAAATCTCTTAAATCTTCATTTTTCAACATAGGAACAGCTACAATAGCCGTTTTAATTTTGCCGTTTTCCAAAGTGATTTGGGTTTTTATATCTAAGCCTAAATTATCGCTTTTTAAGGCCTTTTGATAAAGAGCCGTATTCAGTTTTCGCGCCAAAAACAGTTCGCGATTTATCAGCCCTTCGCCCTGGCAGGCATAGCCCATAAAAACGCCCTGATCGCCCCACCCGTCATTATTGACGCCTTGGGCTATTTCACAAGACTGCCGGTTGGTTAAATCAATAACTTTAACTTTATTTACATCAATGGCTTTATCGCCCCAAATTGCGGCATAACGTTCGTCATAACCTATTTCACGCAGTGCTTCTTTGATATATTGTTCAAAAGGTGCGTTGTCAAAACTACTGCATATTTCTCCGCCCAAAACTACCGTATTACCTTTTACCATAACTTCAACGGCATAATGAACATGATTGTCATGTTCAATAAAACGGTCCAAAATGTAACTGCTGATGTAGTCTGCTGTTTTATCAGGGTGTCCCAAAGACACCGCTTCTGCTGTTTTTATCATAAAAAAATCTCCTGTTTAGTCCATTTTATGCTGGACAATTCGGTTAAATCCACATTTGCGATAATTCTCGCAACAGGGTTGTTATAGCATAATTATAAACATTGTCAATATTTGTGATTGTATTTTATTAGCCGCTTGTTATACTCTTTTTTAAGGAGATAAGCAGATGAAAAAAATCGGTGTTATGATTGCTATGGATAAAGAATTTCAATTCTTTGCCTCGCATTTGCAAAACTTAAATCAACAAATTTTGCATAAGTGCAAATTTTATACCGGAATTATGGACGGCAAGGAAATTACCGCTGTTATATCCGGCATCGGGAAAGTAAATACGGCTCTCTGCGCTGCCGATTTAATCAACATTTTTAATGTTGATATGATTATAAATATCGGCATTTCCGGCGGTTTGGACAGTTCTTTGAATATTGGCGATTTTGTAGTCGGTAATGAAATTGTTTATCATGATGTTTGGTGCGGAGAACCTAATAAAACAGGACAAGTTCAAGGATTGCCGGAAAGTTATTATACTGATTCGCACTTAACCTCTTTGTTGCCACAATTTCGCCACGGCTTGTTGTGTTGCGGCGATCAATTTATTACCGAGGAAAAAGAGTTAAAACCCATAATCGAAAAATTTCCTCAGGCCTTGGCTGTTGATATGGAAAGCGCCGCTATTGCTCAGACTTGTTATCTATACAATATTCCGTTTTTGTGCATACGGCAAATCAGCGATGTCGCCGGACACAAAAATCAAAACGAACAATATCAGACTTTTTGGAAAAATGCCGCCGATAATTCGGTTGCCGTATTGAAAGATATTTTGGAAAAGTTATAAAGGATAAGCGGTTTGGAAAAGTTTTTTAAGAGTTTTTATAAACACTATATTTTCTGGATATTTGCTTTTACGGCTGTTTATACGGCTCTTTATATGATTTTGTTTCGGCTGGAAGCCGGAACTTTGTTTTATATGGATACCGATCCTTATACAAGAGCCTTAAGAATACTTGATTGGTTGAATAATTTTCAATGGTCGGAAAAAATTTTTCCTTACGGCAATCCGCCTGACGGGTTTGTTTTGCATTTTACGCGTATATGCGATGTTATTTGGGTGTTTTTAAGCCTTCCGTTTATGCTTTTTATGCCCTTAAAAGAAGCGATTTTTTACGGCGGAATTATTTTTTCTCCGTTGTTTTATGCTTTAAGCTTGAGCAGTTTGTTTTGGGCTTTGCGTTTATATCTACCGGCATTAAAAAACAAAGAGACGGTATTTTTTATAGCCGTTATGATGGCAATGCTGTTCTTTAATAAGTTGTCAAATTGCTTTGATTTTTGCCGACCAGACCATCATTCTTTGATGGGGTTTGTGTTCTGTTTTAATTTAGCGGTTATTTTACGCAATCAATTAAAATCAAATCCTTATGAAAATTTGCTTGCCGGAATTCTTGCCGGTTGCGGTGTATGGGCATCTTCCGCACCTGAAGGTTTTTTTGTGGCTTTGCTTTTTTTGAGCGTTTTGAGCTTGAATTGGATTTTCGGTCGCGAAAATATAAAAATTCCGCTTTATTACAGTATAGGATTTTTCATCAGTGTAACTCTGGCTTGGTTGATTAATCCTCCTTACGGCGGTTGGAAAGTTATTGATAATAACCGCTTATCCTTAATTCACCCCGCTTTGGGAGCATTTATGTTTCTTTCTTTTTTGATAACCGCCAAACTTCAACCGCAAAATAAATGGCAGAAGTTGACGGTTATTTCCGCTTGTGCCGCTCTGTCATTTTTACTCATGTTAATGGTTTTCGGTACCGCTCAAATATTTTCCCCTACTTACAGCAAAGAAGCCAATGAATATCTAATTCCTTATATTGCGGAAATGGAGCCGGTGTTCCATGATTATGTTTATCTTACATGGTTGATTGTCGGTATTATCCTGGCTGTTTTGTGGGTATTCTATACCCGTTTATCGCAAACATATGAAAAAAATCTTTTGTTTTTAGAGATAGCGACTGGTCTTTCTTTGCTTTTCATCAATCGATTTCATATTTATTTTTTGGGCATTTTTACCGCATTGTATATTTTGATGTTGTATATTTGTTTTTCGGGAACAGAAAAGAAATTAAGTTATAAATATATAACACTTGTTTACCTGTTGGTGCCGATTTTTCTTTTATTTTCCATCAGAGCGGTCCCGCAAAATACAATATTTCCCGAAGTTCAAGGTATAGGCCTGACCAAAATATTCGATGCGCCGCGCTTGGTTTTTGAGCAGAATGTCGATGTAATCGGTTTTCCTTATCATACAAATCCTCAAGGTGTGGCTGATAACTATTTGCTTTGTCATTTAACCAAAGATGACGATGTGCACGAAATCTTTCACCGTTATAATGTGCAATTTATATATATCAGTGAAGAAACTGCTTCCCTGGGCTCAGACAAAGAAAATAATCCGGGAATATGTGAAGGATTAGACCTGAGTAAAGAGTATCCGTGGCTGAAAAAGACGGCAACCGGGGCCTATTTAATCATGAATTAACGTGCGTTTTGTTGTTGTGATTTTTCAATAATCTGGCGGGAAGCACGTTCTTGCTCATCTTGACGTTGTCTGTCTTCGTTGCGACGTTTTTGTTCTTCATCTAGCTGACGTTGACGTTCTTCGGCGCGTTGTTGCTTTTCTTTATCTTGAGCCGAAAAGACAAATTTCATTTTATCTTCGGCTTCACTACGGCTCTTAGGATTATTGGCATCTTGTCTTTTTTTATAATCCTCATCAACCAGACGCCTTTGTTGGTTCATAATTTCTTTTATCTTGCTGTTTTCTCTGTCGGTGTTAACTTTTAATTTGTTGGTCAGAATGGCTTCGGCTTGTCTGCGCGGTATAATAACCTGTATTTCTTCTTTCTTTTTCTGGGCTTGAACCGGATATTTCGGCCATACATTACGGAAGTTATGATGCCACTGGAAATAAACATAAAATACCGATGGGAACAAAGCCACAAATTCCTGTGCCATCGTGCGGGTGCGGTTGTTGTTTTCATAAGCCTTTGCCGCCATCAAACGTCTGGTATATTCCAAAAAATTCTCCATACGTTTTTTACGGTCAGAGGTCGGTCTGCCCAAACGATATTCGCACATCTGTATCAACTGATTAAAGACCGGATCGCTGTTATTCATGGCTAATTGGCGCAAAATTTTAAGCATTTTTTGCATATTTTGGCTTTTGTTCCAATATGAAGCTATGGATTTTGCCATAATGCCGTCAACACCCAAATCCAACACATTACCTATTCCGCCGCAATTTTTGATTACTTCTTCAGCGAAATCATATAATGCACTCCAATTAATTGCACCGTTATTGAAGAACATTTCGCGGGCTCTGCCGTTTTTAAGCTCTTTAAGCGCATATTTTACCATCGGAAAATCTATACTTAAGACACTTTCGCCTTGCAAAAGCATAAATATTTGTGAAGAACAGGCATCAATAATATAGTCTTCGACATCATCTTCTTCACCGGTCATAATTGACTTTATATATAAAAAGGAATAGGCAAAAACGCTGGAATGCACCGCTCTCCAGGCTCCGACATCACGCATAATATCTTTATTTTTTTCACGAAATTCCATGAGTTTTTGCAGGCGTTCTTTACCATGGTAATCTTCGGAAATAACTTGGTATTCATAACCGTATTTACGCATCTGTTCGGGATTAAGTTTTTTATAATGCAGAGCCATAGCCCATTCGCGAACCATTGAATAAATAGAAAAAAAGGCATCTTGAGAATAGCCGGCAACCACCGTAGCCACAACTTGATCATAACCCAGAAAATACGGTTCCATATGCGAGCAATAAGCATTTTTCTTAAACTCTGCTTCCAACATTTCCGAATACCTGTCAATTTCATCATCCGACATATCAAATCTGTTTAAATCGACAGACAAATCTTCGGCTAAACTTTCATAATCTATAATCGGTTCAACGGTTTCACCGTCATCTTCATAATCGGTAATGTAATCGTCATTATACAGATTATAAAACAGATAATCTTCATCATCGAAATAGAGCTTAAAATCTGCAACATCTTCACTGATAAAATCTTTAACCTGTTTAACATAAGAAGGCTCATATATCTGAGTTTTCAGATAATGTAGGGCATCCTGTTCAAGCTCTTCATCGGTATAGACTAAATCGGCAAATCGTTTCATGTTATCCCCTCACCTAACCATATTTTTATACACAAAATAATTCTTGTCAATAAAAAAGCCCCGATATTCAAATCGAGGCTTTTTTTGACAATAATCGCTAATTATTTATATTGTGCCAAATGCTCCAACAGAGCGCATTTTTCGTTTACGTTCTCTTGAGCTTTATTAAGCAACATATTATAACGATCCGGATTAGCCTTATTTACGACTTGGAAACGAGTTTCACTGGCCATAAAGTCAGCCAAAGGTTTCGTCGGAGCTTTGGAATCAAGCGTCAACGGCGCCTTACCTTCCTTGCCGTTTTCCGGATTATAGCGATAAAGCGGCCAGCTGCCGGTTTCAACGGCATTCTTTTGATGCGCCAAACCGTCGGCCATATTCAAACCTTGGTTAATGCACGGGCAATAAGCTATAATGATTGACGGGCCGTTATAAGCCTCGGCTTCGTTCATAGCTTTAATAACCTGCATATCATTGGCACCCATAGCCACCTGAGCCACATAAACATTACCGTAAGACATGGCAATCATACCCAAATCTTTCTTCGGTAATTCTTTACCGGCTGTAGCAAATTTTGCGGAAGCGCCTAACGGAGTAGCTTTTGATTGTTGACCACCGGTATTGGAATAAACGCCGGTATCAACTACCAAAATATTGATATTGCGACCGGAAGCGATGGCATGGTCAACACCACCGAAACCTATATCATAAGCCCAACCGTCGCCACCGATAATCCATACGGATTTCTTAATTAAATAATCGGCAACTTCGTTTAAGTGTTCGGCCTCTTCACTCTTGATTGAAGCTAATTTTTTGCGTAAAGCGACAACATTGTCACGTTGAGTATCAATTTCAATATCGTTGGATTGCGGATTATTCAAAATGGCATCTACGATATCACCTAATTGGTCTTTCAATTTTTCCAATAAGGATTTAGCCATTTCGTTGCCATGATCAATGGAAATGCGCATACCTAAGCCGAACTCGGCATTATCTTCAAACAACGAGTTAGCCCAAGCCGGTCCGTGACCTTTTTCATCTTTACAATAAGGTGTGGTCGGCAAGTTACCGGAGTAAATTGAAGAACAACCTGTCGCATTGGCAACCACCATACGATCACCGAACAATTGTGTCAGCAATTTAATATACGGAGTTTCTCCGCAACCGGCACAAGCACCGGAATATTCAAACAACGGTTGAATAAGCTGAGTGGTCTTCGGCAAGTTCTTTGTAACTTCCGTACGTTTAACATAAGGCAGAGTTTCAAAGAACTTCCAGTTAGCTTTTTCTTCTTCCAAATGATTTTCAATATGGTCCATATTGATAGCGTGCAGTTCCGGATTTTCCTTATTCTTAGCCGGACAAGCCGTAACGCATACACCGCAACCGGTACAATCCTCCGGAGAAATTTGCAAAATGAATTTCTTGCCGGCGAATTCCTTACCTTTATAATCTGCGGTTTTTAAGGTAGCCGGAGCACCCTTCAATTCATCTTCGGAAGCAACTTTCATACGAATAACGCCATGCGGGCATACAATTGAGCACTTACCGCATTGGATACAAGTGTTCGGATCCCATACCGGAATTTCCGTGGCAATACAACGTTTTTCATATTGAGTGGTTGCTGTCGGCCAAGTGCCGTCAACAACTTCTTGCAATTCCGATGTTTTAATGCTGTCGCCTTTATCGGCAATCAATTTAGCGGTTAAACCCTGAACAAATGCCGGAGCATCTGCCGGAACGGCCGGTAAACGATGGAATTTTGAAGTTACATGATCAGGATATTTAACTTCAAACAAATATTCCAAAGATGCATCAACCGCTTCATAGTTTTTCTGAACAACCGCATCACCTTTTTTGCTGTAGGTCTTTTTAATTGCCGCTTTAATTTGAGCAATTGCTTCGTCTTTCGGCAAAATATTGGAAATTGCAAAGAAACAGGTTTGCATAACCGTGTTAATTCTCTGCCCCATACCGGTAGCGCGAGCAACTTCAACCGCATTGATAGTATAAAACTTCAAATGCTTGGCTAAAATTTGTTCTTGTACTTCAATCGGCAGATGATCCCAAACCTCATCAGCTTTATACGGAGCATTTAATAAGAAAGTGGCACCGTCTTTGGCAATATGCAGAATATCAACTTTCTGCATAAATTGGAATTGGTGGCAAGCCACGAAATCTGCCTGGTTAATCAAATACGCCGAACGTATCGGATTATCGGAAAAACGCAAGTGCGAAGTAGTCATGGAACCGGACTTACGAGAGTCATAAACAAAATAACCTTGTCCGTATTTTCCGGCATCTTCGGCAATAATTTTGATGGAGTTTTTATTTGCTCCCACCGTACCATCGGCACCCAGTCCGAAGAATACGGCTCTTACCACATCTTTCGGCTCAACATCAAACGAAGGGTCAAAAGCCAAAGATTTATGAGTTACATCATCTTCAATACCGACCGAGAAACCGTTAATCGGTTTTGCGGCAACGGCGTTATCAAATACAGCCTTAGCCATAGCCGGCGTAAACTCTTTTGAAGATAAGCCGTAACGACCGCCGTAAATTTTCGGTAATGTGGCCAATTTGCCGTTGGCAAAAGCCTGAGATAAGGCGGTAACCACATCCAAATACAACGGTTCACCCAAAGAGCCGGATTCTTTTGTTCTATCCAAAACCGAAACCGTTTTAACTGTTTTCGGCAGAGCTTTGAGGAAGGATTCCGTTGGGAACGGACGATATAAATGAACTTTCAAAACGCCCAATTTAGCGCCGTTGGCATTAAGATACTCAATTGCTTCTTCAACCGTTTCGGCACCCGAGCCCATAACAACGACCACATTTTTGGCATCTTTTGCACCGACATAGTCAACAACATGATATTGACGGCCGCTGATTTTAGCGAATTTATCCATTTCTTCCTGAACAATTCCTTCAACCTTTTCATAATACGGATTGCAAGCTTCACGACCTTGGAAGAATACATCAGGGTTTTGTGCTGTACCGCGAATAACCGGAGCTTCCGGACGCAGGGCATTTTCGGCATTGAACTTATAGTTAACACCTTCCATCATGGCACGCAAATCGTCATCGGATAAGAGATTGATTTTCTTAATTTCGTGCGAAGTGCGGAAACCGTCAAAGAAATGCAAAAACGGCACTCTTGAACGAAGCGTTGAAGTTTGGGCAATTGCCGCCATATCATGAGCTTCTTGTACCGAGTTTGAGCAAAGCATGGCAAAACCGGTTTGACGACAACCCATAACATCGGAATGATCTCCGTAAATTGACAAAGCGTGATATGCCAAAGAACGAGCCGCAACATGCATAACAAACGGTGTTAATTCGCCGGCGATTTTATACATATTCGGAATCATCAAAAGCAAACCTTGTGAAGCCGTAAAGGTGGTGGTTAACGCACCGGTTTGCAAAGCACCGTGGCAAGCACCGGCCGCACCGGCTTCGGACTGCATTTCCTGAACAGCCGGTGTTACGCCCCAAATATTCTTTTGATTTACGGCAGACCATGCGTCAGCCCATTCTCCCATCGGAGATGACGGAGTAATCGGGTAAATAACGCAGACTTCGTTCAAACGATGCGCAACCGAAGCGCAGGCTTCATTGGCATCCATCATTTTCATTTTAGCATCTGACATTTATAAATATCCTTTGTTGATTAATCATATAAAACTTCTAAAATAATCCGTTATTTCAAACGGATAATCTTACTTTAGCTAAAGTAAACAAATTTGTTTCTGGCGCAGTTATATCACATAGCCTGCAAAAATCAAGCACATTTAGCATAAAAAGTGCATAAAATTTGCAGGCTGTTTGCGTGACAGGATAATGCTTAAGGAAACCTGCCCGCTATTGATAAACGATATTTCACTTTTCCTTTGACATTGAAAAAGAAATTTATATAATGCGGTTTCCGTGGAATGATGAGGTGGTTATGGAAATTTTAATTGAAACATTTTGGGATAATTTAAAGCTTTTTCCGTTTTTGTTTGTGACTTATCTGTGTTTGGAATATATGGAGCACAAAACTTCGGAGAAAGCCTTGAGTTTTATAAAAAAGGCTCGTTCAAGCGGTCCGTTAATCGGTAGTTTGTGTGGAGCTCTCCCGCAATGCGGATTTGCCGCGGCGGCTGCCAATTTTTATGCGGCTCACATTATCGGTATCGGTACGTTGTTGGCAGTCTTTCTTTCTACTTCCGACGAAATGCTTCCGATTATGATTTCCAATGCCGTTGCCCCGAAACTCATAATTCAACTTATTGCTTATAAAATTATCTGTGCAGTTATTTTCGGCTATGCCGCTTACTTTTGGACAAGCAAATATTACCCTCGCCCACCGATTGATATTGAACAGTTATGCAAAAACGAAAATTGTCATTGCGAAAACTCGATAATTATTCCGGCCTTGCATCACTCTGTGAAAATTACCATTTTTATTTTTATAATCACGTTGATTTTGAATTATGCTCTCGCCGCCATTGATATAAACATCATCGCGGCTTATTTACGTATTCCGTTGTTGGGTGAATTTTTGGGCGGAGTTGCCGGCTTAATTCCTA
>JAGDBT010000067.1 GCA_017958895.1 Alphaproteobacteria bacterium
ACATAATTTTGATATTTTTCCATCAACCTGCCGGCGTATTTATCACGAAGAATATTAATAGCGCCGCGACCGGAACTCAATTCCTGCAACTGTGCCTCAATATTGACATACTCTTTCAATACCATGTTGACTTTTTCTTTTAGGCTGGCCAATTCATCTTGAATCAGAGAAAGCAAATCCAAATCCGCTCGCGCCGGCGACGGATAAATCATCATAAAAACTAAAAATATACCGGCAAGTTTCTTCATCATTTCAGTTCTCCCGACCATTAATCCGCTTCCCCGGAATTATCTATCATTCCGTCATATACGGCCTGTGTTTCGGAAACAGAAGAAGTTACATCAACATCCATAGAACTTGAATCTTGCTTATTTGCCTGCATTTCTTCTTTTTCTTCTTCCTCTGCAATTATCGCCGGATTTATGTTTCTTATACCTTCAATCGCATATTGCTCCAACTGAGCCAATTTTAATTTTCTCACTCGGTTTAATACATCTGCCAAAAGACTCAATCTTTCGGAAAGACCTATTTCATTATCCGTAACAGTTCCCTGTTTGGCATTGGCTTCCTTATGAGCTTCAGTGGTTTTTTCATAATTAGCTATGCTTATGGCGTTGTTGATCGCCACTTCCAACTGATCAACCATCATATTATAACGCAATTTTGTAAAATCCTGCTCCGCCGCCATTTTATGTTCGGCATTCGGATTATTCAAATCGTTAACATATTCTTTTAGGCACTTAAACAGTGCATCCAACGAATCTCCGTCCATAAAATCAGAAGCATTGATTTTGCAATATGCCGCCATTTCCTGCGGAATTATTTTGGTGTCGTTATAGATGCCGCTGTATTCACCACTTTCTTCATTTTCATAGCTGTACGGATTATCTTCCGAAACCACCAATGTCGGATCTATATTATCAATATTCTTGAATATGGCACTTTTCAGGCTTTCCGTCAACAACTCGCTTATACTGTTCAAAACATCGGTAGCTAAACCCACTTCCTGAGTTATCGCCACTTCATCATCCGATGAACTGTTCTGTTCTCTTATGGCTGAAGAATATTTGTTCATTTCTTCTTCATAATTGGCAACACTGCCGCTCTTAGCAATAGCGGTTGCCAAAGAATCTGCCATCAATTTATAATTCACATCCGTGTATTCTTTTTCTGCGTCTTTGCGTTCCTCGGCATTTTTTCGACTCATCTCATAGATGTATTTACCCAGACACTCTCTGATTTTGGTTCCGTCTGTATTGTTGACAATGTCTTCCTCGACATTAAGTTCACAATATGCCGCCATGGTCTGCGGAATTAAAGCTCGGTCATTATAATTTCCGCTATATTCCGAAACATCTTTATTCTCTTCTTTCTCTTTTTCCAAATTTCCCCAAGAGGAATCGGCTTCTACAATCGATTGAGTTTCAGCTTCCGACGGATCATCCATAAAACTCGGCGTATCGGCACTTCCGCCGCTGCTGTCGCTTGAACCCGAACCGACATAACCGCTGTTTAAACCGCTTCCCGTAAAAGATTGTTTTGAACCGTCACTGCTGGTTACGGTAGTATTTATTTCAACACCGCTGAATTGCGCCATTGCCGTTTGAGAACCTGACAGAATATTGATTACCAAAAAATACAACCAGATTACATTGAGCGAATTTAAAAACTTAAATTTCATCAGCTCGCCCCCTAATTGTTTTTGTTATCAATGGCATTTGCCGCACCGTCCAAACCGTCGGCCACACCGAATGTGGCATCTATTACCGCATCACCCCAAGAGCCTTCTCCGGCATTTCTGACTAAACTGTTAGATTCATCCGCTGTGTCGCGTAAAATTGTGCCGGCTACATCGGCTCCCGCACCGAACAATGCATCAGATGCTCCGCGCATACCGGCATCGGTTGCTTCTCCCCAATCTCCGGACATAATCGAATCATACATATTGCCCGTATTGTGCGAAGCACCGGAAACCGCATTTCCTATTCTTTCCAGGTTATTGTCTTCATTACCCGCACTGCCGATTGATTCACCGACCGCACTTCCCACATGACTTAAAGCACTTCCGTAATCACCTGACAAAACTGAATTTAAGGCATCGCCGCTTTCTGCCGAACTGGTAAAGATATTTCCCAAAGTTTCGTTATTGACTGCCCCGCCAGCACCTTTAAGGGCCGAACCCAACATATCACCGTAATTTTCATTTTCGATGGCATCTATCTCGGAAATTGCCGACTCTGTCACCGTTCTGTTTTCTCTCAGCCAATCATAGGAACTTTGCATAAAGTTGCCTTCTTTCTCGCGCATATTTCTAATTCTTTGAGCCGTATCATCATCCAAGCCTGAACAATTGCCGTTGGCATAACAATCTCTTTCTCTTATCGCCTGCTTACGAGCGTTATCTATCGCAACACGTTTAGCACTTCCTTCAAGTTTGGCCTGTTCTTTTGCCACATCTGCCGCCACACCTTGCGAACGCAATTCTTTAGCCCGTTGACGTTGATCAACATAGGTTTGGAAGTTTAACGCTTCTTGCTTGGCATACGACTTCATGCTGTATAAACTGTTGCCGAAACGATCAAAATCACCATCTTTCAGACTGGTGAAAAGATCCTTTGCCGCGGCGCCGTAACCACCGTTTACAATTTCTTTTATGGTACGTAAATTGCTGTCAACTTCCTGCTTAATTTCCATCACTTGATAATAAGCATCTCTCAATCCGGAAGCTATTCTTTTAAGGTCAAAAGTCGGCAGAGGAAAAGCCATAGCCTTTTCTGCACAAAAAGTTATCATAATGGCTAATGTCGCCACAAATCTGCATTTTTTCAAATCAACTCTCATGATAACCTCCTATAATTCTTAATGTGCTATTATTATAACATATTTATCGGCAAAAATAAAGCTTTTTTTAAGCTATATCAAGGTATTTAGCCACAAATCCGTCCTCGCCGTATTCCTTAATCAACTGCTGTACCAACAACACATTTTTACGGCCGGAATTATAGATGCGCAAATACTTGCCCAAACCGCCCAAATTAACATCCAATATTACCGATTCATTGGTCATCGGACGAGAAAGCAATATGGCATACGGGAAGTCGCGATAACTTTTACCGAAAATGAAGTCCAACTCACTCTGGGTTAAATTCCAGTTTGCATAATCTTCCAACTGAGCCTGCGGGTTGCGGAAGAATATAACCGTTTGACATTGACCGCGAATAACTTCGCCCACTCCCAATTTATCAATGATATTCGGCTGTTGGAAGGCGCAGAGATATGCTTGACGTTTTTTACGTCCTTCTTGCAAACCGATAATGAAATAGTCTCTAAACATCGGATGTTTAAGCATCGGCGCCGTTTCATCTATCATAATCAGGGACGGAACACCGGTTTCGCCGGTTTCGGATTGAATTCGGTGCATAATGTAACTGATAACCGCCGGAGCCAAGTTATCATCTTCAAAAATATGCGTAAAGTCAAAAGCCATAAAGCGTCGGCTTTTTAAATCCAAGCTATCATTCTGGCCGTTGAAAATCGCTCCGTATTGATCCGGATTTATCCAACGATATAACTCCCGACGCATATTACCGGTCGGTGAAAAACAACTCTTGTATAAGTTTTTAAGCAATCTTTCTTCCGGACGCAAATAGTCAAATGCCGTAGTAACCGCACGCGAAACCTCACGGTCAGCCAAAGCATCATCAACCATGGTAATTGACTTCATCCAACGGCGCAAGAACGCTCTGTTTTCGGCAGTATTAGCACAATCAAACGGATTTAACGATACATTCTTTTCATCACCGTCAAAGCCCACATAAGCACCTTTTATTGCCCGTGTGAAAATTTGTGCACCCAAGTGTCTGTCGAAGAAGAACACCCGCAAATCGGCATGGCGCATGGCCTGTCCGGCCAAGAAGGTCAGCAATGTAGTTTTACCTTGTCCGGTCGGACCGATAATACAACAGTGGGCCACCGCCGATTCTTCACTGCTCACATGGAATTGGAAACGATAGGCCGAACCTATCATGGTGCGGAATACCGTAATGGCGCCGTCTCCCCAGTCGCTCTTACCGAAACCTTCCGCCGGCTTATCCAAAGTAACGGCCATGGCAATTACGCGCGATAGATAGCGATAAGTTCTCGGATAGGTATCATAGGTCGGAAATTGCGTAAAGAACACGGCTTGCGTAACCCACCCCTCTCTGACCGGTGTAACACCGAACGAACGGCAAATTCTCTGTACCTCGGATTCACCGAAATCTATTTCTTCTTTTGAGCCGCCTTTAATTATAATTGTCATCGCATATTCGCAAAGCGATTGATAATCATTATCGCTATCGTCAATTGATGCCAGGGCTTGTGCATATTGTTCAACTACCCCGCCGGAAAGACTGGTGGTCATCGCCATACGTTGTTGTTGCATTAACAAGGCTCGCGCCTGAGCTCTGAACAAAGGTCTGATGTTGTGTAATATTACCAACTCGCAATCAATGGCATTCAGCGAATAAATCAAACTCTCATCCATTGCATCGCCGCTTACTCTTATGCCCATTGCTATTTCATAAACGTGTTTATCGCCGGAGAATATATCGATAATTCCGTTCTCGCCGGTAAAATGAATATGGTCGGAAGTCAACATTTCGCACAAACGTGCGCCTTCCGTATTACGCACTTTCGGCTCAGGTTTTGATACCGGACTGCAGAGTCTCGAAAACACATAAAAAGGACTATCCGTTGCCGGACTGTTATCCGTTTCATACATCGGACTGACGCCGTATTCTCCCAAAGTTGAAATAAGACTCTGCGAAGCAAAATTCAAATCTTTAAGCGCATCTTTTCGGTCAATAACGGATATAATGATATAGTGTTTATTGCTGTAAACATGGTCCATATTATTAAACCATATCTGCGAAATCGTATCCAACAAAGGATTATTGAAATCCCTTTTTTCCTTTTCCAGCAAAACTCTGTCACGAATCGTGATAATTCTGCAAACAATCTGCATGTTTGACATATCATCTATCCACGATTTGCGTGCCGCCATCATTGAATATACTTTTTCACCGGTCGCTGACGACAAATCCACACCGTCAAGTCTGAAAACACGAGCATACGAATTGTTACGGCATTGAATTGTGACTCCGTCCGACATTAATTTTTGAAAAGGCAAAAAATCCGAAACTCGGGATTCACGCGGTTGCGGCAATACCCAATTACCGAATCTGGTGGATAATAAAACGGCAAATGAAGCGGCGGAGGCTATACCTATAATCGCCACAATAACTTCAATATTGCTCAATCCCTGCACAAAAATGTTAAAAAAATCATACTCACTCATGGTTCGAATTTATTACCTTTTACAGAATAAAGATTAGTGGTTTTTTTATAGGTTTGCCCATAAGCCTGCATCATTGTTGAAAGATGCGGTTCTCTTATGCCGGCAATAATCAGAGATATGTGCGCTATCAATATACAGGCTATAAAAAACAGCGGGTTGATATCTGCAACACCCATCGCCATAAACATCATCGGAAATTGTATTCCCAAATTAATTAAAGAAGGGACCATCGGTGCCCATAAAATCTTCGGCGGTTGAGCGACGGCTTTTAAGATTTCTTCTCTCATTTTCCGCCTCCTATCCGCAAATTGTTTCGCAAACGTCTTGCCGTTTCACTGTCACGAATATCGGCAACACTCTGTTCGCTCAGATTTACATAGGTCTCCGGAGCAGGTTCTTCCCGCAATTTTTTAGGATCGGACGTTTTCTTTACAACATCGGTCAAAATACGTTTAACATCCTGTTTTACCCTATCTTCTTTTTCCGAAAGCAATAAATCGTCAAAATCAGAAGCACTGACGCCTTTGCCTGAGGCCTCCGAACGAGCCACATAATCATCAAGCTTTTTCAATCTCTTGACAATCAAATCTCCCCGCACATTCAATTTATACAGATTGGAATGTTGTTCGCCGGCCGTAGCTTCGGTTTCGCCCAGTTCTTTATCTTCAATATAAGCGTGAGCGGCTGTTGTTGCCGTTAAAAGAATAAATAATATTGTCCAACCCCATCTCATTACTTTTTACCGTTTTTAATCTTTTTTTATCTTAACGCTCATCACCGTTACATCGCCGGTCGGAACCGGCGCGCCGCCGTTGCCGTCATCAAACTTTATCTTTGAACCGGAACCGGTATATCTTACACTGCCGCTCGAAGTATCATTTGAAATATAGTTAATTATCGCTGCCGTAATACTCAAAACAAAACAGCTTACTGCAATATAAGCAAAGGTTTTCCATGATATCTTATTAAAAATGGCTAAAACAGAAAACATAATCAAACCGAAACCCGCTATTAAGTATCCGCTTTGTCTTAAACCGGCTCCGACCGTTCCCGCCCGACTGGCCAAAGTATCAAACACCTCATCCGCATCGGAAGCAAAAGAAGACGAAACCGTCAGCAACAACAAAACCGAAATTCCCAAAAAAAACATTATCGACTTTTTCATTTTGCTCTCCTTAGTCATCGCCGCTCATACTGATTTCATCACCCGTTGCCAAACTGCCGGTTTGCTCGGCATAGGCAATTATAAATACGCCCAGCAAAATCGCTATCAGCCATTTCCAGTTAAAATTGCCGAACATACCACCGATACAAACACTGGCTATACCGATGGTTGCCGCCGGATAGATAATTTTGCGCAAGCCTTTGAAAATTGTTTTACCGGCCGTATTTAAGGCCTCAAACGCCGCAAAAGCGTCCGTTGTGTACAAAAATAAAGAAAAGAACAGCAACAGAGTATATTTATTGTCAAATAAAAATTTCTTTATTTTACTGCACAACATCTTATCCTCCCCATTTCAAAGTATGCGGAGAGAGCCCGCAGGCTCCCTCCGAAAAACAAAATTATTATTAGGTGGCGTTACTAGAATCACCCAACGAATCAGTAAAGCCAGAGCTCTTAGTCTTGGTGTTTGCTGCGTAGTTCACAATAGCACCGGCAGCGGCAACAACCGCCAAACCGAAGGCTAAAGCAGCAAACCACGGCCATTTAACTTTGCCGAAGATAGCCTGGAAAGCCAGAGCAATCAAACCGAAACCGCCGATTACGAACACTACCATTTTGGCATTTTTGAATAAATCAATCAATTTGGTAGCAGCCGTACCGAACACGGTTTCAGCGCAAGCATCACCCAACATAACGAATGTAAACAAAAACGTCATGGTAAGGATACTCAACATATTGTTTTTGAAAAATTTCATTTTCAGTTCTCCTTATAATATTCATTCACAGTACTATGATAGCCTATTTTTAAAAAAATTTCCAGTATTTTATAACAAAGCATGTCGCTTTTTTATCAAATTCCCGATTCTTCTTAAAAATAAACCGTGAATACTTTTTCGTCTTAACATTTAAAAGTAAATAAATTGATAACATTCTTAAAGCAAGATTCTCCAGACTGAAAGCTTTTTAACTTTGTTTTTCTCATTAACTCTATTTTAACACAATTTATTGTATCTTTGAGCAAAAGAGTCGGGATATTATGCACTATAATACCCTAATATTCTTGGATTTGATAGGATTTTAAAATGCCTAAATTTGGATACAAATGCTTCGTCGGAAGCTTTCTTCTTTCTTTGGTAGCGGTTTTTGCCGCCACTAAGGCTTATTTGGTTTTGGCCGTTGAACACGAGCAACCGGCGGTTATGCCTGTGATTGAAGCCAAAAATATAGAATTGTTCTCTGCAACCGAGGAAAGCGAACCGATTTATGAAAAAACTACTCCGGCAATCAGCGAGGTTTCTGCATCTCCGGAAGTGTTTGATATTGCCGAAAACAGTCCAACGCCGGAAGTTTTTGCACAAAGCGACGATATTTTATATATGCCGGAAGCAGATGATGAAGTATCCGAACTTGCTTTCAGCGAAATTGCGCCGCAGGAATCTCTCGACCAAGAAATTTCCGCTCCGCAGATTGCCCCGGACCAAGAAAAAGATAATGAATTAAAAATTGCCGATGCCTCAACTGCTCCGAGTTTTAAAATTCCGCTCGTTCATCATTATAATAAAGATAAAGGAAATGTTTCCGTTTCCGATGAAGCGGACGGCAGTAAGATTGCTTTGGCCTCCCATGATGTCGCCTTTAAAAATCTGGGTACGGAAAATCAGGCTTCCGTAACTTCTCAAACCGAAGAAGCCGAAAGAGTTTTGACCGGTGCTTCGCAGTTGGAGCTTAATGCTTCCGCCGCAGATATTGCTCAGGACAGTCCTTGGGAAGTGGCCGAAACCGCCAACAAACATGCGGCAAAGAATACCATTGATGCTTATTCGGCCGAACGCAAGGCCGAAATAGCCGCTCTTGATCAACAGGTTCCTGAACCACAACCGGAACAACAAACCGCTTATAAGGTACAAAAAAATATTTTAATTCCGATACCTGAGGATATTTTGAACAATCCGAATCTGACTCCGCAATTTTCCTCTTCCGAAGAAAACTTGCGCTTGGAACAGGAATTACGCGCCAGACACGAACTTCCGGCCTTGGAAGGTGACAATAATGTAATTGTTAACAGCGACGGCGAAAAAGATTTTGAGCAGACCGATGAAAAAACCTCGCAGAGTCTTACCGACAGCATTGCCGAATGGTTTTCTTCTTCAAAATCCTCAGCCAAAACCGACAGCAAAACTAAAAATCCTTCTCAACCTTCCGCAAGCGATAAAAAGAGCGACAAGAAGGACGGTGCAAAAGATCAGGAAAGCAATAATTCCTTATTTAAAAAATTGCTTAACATAGGTAAGCAGGATAACGAAAAAAATATTCTCCCTTCCGAGTTGAAATTGGCATTTCAACCGAATCGGGCGGAAATATCGGGACAAACACTGGAATGGCTTCGTGCCTTTTCTCGCAATGCCGTAGAAAATGAGAATGTTATCATAGAAATAAGGATAGCGCAGAATGCTCAGGCGGCTTTGCAGCATAAGCGTTTAAAGCTTCTGCATAAAATTTTGGCGAATAACGGTGTGGATTATAATAAGATTAACATAATTTTTACCGATAGAGAACCAAACTCTTTTATTATTAGAAATGTAAGATATGCCAGTGAAGAGGAGCTGGCCAAGGTTATGAAAAAAGCAGATAACCCTTGGTTTTGAACACTTTCGGCATTATAACAGTTTTAACATGTATCATAGGAAAATACGATGAAACATAATTTAGAAACAAAAACAATGACAAACAAACTGGCCGTTCTCGGCTTGCTTTGTTGCGTTTTATATATGACAGGCTGTGTTACGGATAAAAATTATTATCAAAGACAGTGCGAAAACGGCATTTGTACAAGTAATCAGGAATATACGGCCATTTGTGTTGAAAATGCCGACGGTTACAGTGAATGTCATGATGCCGGTGATATAAATTATACCAACACCGCCGCGGCATTCCGTAAATACGGAGAAAGATCTCCGCGTGATCATCGTATTACACAGGCCGGAGCAGGTAACAACATATCAGCGGCCATTCCGCCGAGCATAGATGATGAGGTTTTGGAATATGAAAACAGCATCGTAGCTCCGGAAGGCGAAGCGCAATTTACTCCGGGAGCGGTACCGACCAAAGAATTGTCTTCTGCAAAGAAAAAGAAAACAAAAGTAAGAAGAATTCGCAAGGGTGCTAAGGTTACCCGCGATAAAAACGGTAATGTTGTGCCGGTTAATCCTGCCGACTACGAATATTATGAAATAGAAACCCCTTCTGAAGAAAACAACGAAGAAGAGGAGGAGGAAAATACCGAAGAAGATAATGCCAATAAGGACTGGTTGGCCGAAGAAGGACAAAGCTTAAAAGAATTACTCACTTTGTGGAGTGAAGAAGCCGGCTGGAGAATTATTTGGAAAACAAATCGTAATTATACCTTGAATGCCGGTGCTATGTTCAGAGGTACTTTTGCTGATGTAGCCTCGGCTTTAGTCAGAGCCTTTGCACGCGCCAGACCGGCTCCGATAGCTACTTTCTATAAGGGTAACCGTGTTCTGGTAATTGAAACGATGGAGGACGAAAATGCGTATGACTAATTTATGTAAATTGGTAGTTCTGAGTATTTTGGGAATTACCGCTGCTTGCTCTGTTTCACCTGAAATGGACAGAGAAATGGCTCAGCGTGCCAAAGATTCTTTGGATTTGAAACAAAAAGCCGCTGTACCTGGCGACCCGATTCCTGATGATGTTATCCGGGTTAAAAACGACATTTGGCTCGGCGACAGTTCAAAAGTTGAGTTCGAAGGCGAACCGGTACCGTCTTATTTGGAAACCAAAGATGGTATTACTTTAATCAGCAATCGTCCTATCACATTATATGAAATCGGCAGCATGATCAGCAAAATTACTTCTATTTCGGTACGTTATGCACCGGAATTGGAGGAAACAGCCATTTCAAATGCCGACAGTAATGAACCTTCATTAAAAGATATCGGTGCTCAATGGACCGATTCTACCAAGATGATTGTCAACTACAAAGGCCCGATAAGCGGTTTATTGGATGAAGTTTCCAATCGTTTCGGCATTTGGTGGAAATATGAAAAGAATGAAATTTATTTCTACAAATATATAACCAAAACGTTTGTAATTTACTCCTTACCGACCAACCCTTCTTTGAGTGTTTCGGTCGGCGGTTCGGGCGGTGCATCCAGCATTTCGCAAAGCAGCTCGGTTGACGGTTTGGATATGTGGTCTAATATTGAAAGCGCCATTTCTTCAATGATCGGCAGCGAATCAAATATGGTAATAGATAAAGGTAACGGTACGATTACTCTTAAAGCAACTCCTACCGATATCAGACGCGTGGCCAAATTCATAAACGAACAGAATATTCGTGTTTCCAAACAAATCGCCATCAGCGTAAAAGTTATTCAGCTTAACATTACCAATGCCGATAAATACGGTTTGGATTTAAGCGCAACTTTCGGCGGTCGCGGTTCAATTAAAGATATCAGCGCCCACACTTCAGGCTCTGTTGATAACGCTTTAACCAGTTTGACCATGGGTATCAGCTCTAAACGTTGGAGTGTTGATGCCGCTATGAGTGCCTTATCTCAAGAAGGTCAAACCAATTTGGTTACGAGCGGTACCGTAACAACCATGAACAATAAACCGGCACCTATTCAGGTGGTTAAAACCCAGAACTACATCTCCGATGTTACCAAAACGAACAGTGGTGACAGTGATTCGTATGATATTTCGGTACAAACCGAAGAAATAGAAACCGGTTTCACCATGAGCGTTTTACCGCGTATTTTGGATCACGGTCGTATCTTAATGTTCTTCAACTTAGCCTTGTCTGACTTGCTATCACTTGACGCCATCAATATTTCCGGCGGTAAAGAAGGTGAAGGTGAGTTCGTACAAAATCCGGTTATCGAAACTCGCGGATTTACTCAAGAAGTAGCCATGAAATCGGGTGAAACCCTCATTTTGGCCGGCTATGAGAGAGTTGAAGACTCTACTGATAAAAAAGGTGTAGGCAGTCCGGAAAACAACCTGTTGGGTGGTTCTTCCTCGGCTGAGAAAAAACGCACAATTCTCGTTATTATGTTGACTCCGGTGGTATTGGAATCTCCGTTATCTCCGGAATCCAGAATGAACGACTAATATCTAAGGAGAGAGCAAGTGGCTGATAATAACTACGAAGAAAAGGCTTGGAAGTCATCCTTCACCGAAGGAGGAACGACCTATGCAGCCAGTATTTTTTGGCAGCCTTTACTGAACGAAGATAAACCGCTGCCGGAAATTAAAGAAGCTGCGGAAAATATTCTGGAGGGTGCAGATTTATATGTTACCCGAAAAGGAAAATCTTCGCAATTCGGTTTGGCCGCTTCCTCTCAAGGTTTCTCTCAAGGAATGCCTTCGGCGGCAATTGCCTTAATAACCAGTTTGGGAAACATAACTTCTTTCTTGGGTGTTTTTAAGGTTGATACCGGCTGGTGGTATGTTTGTTTCAGAAACGACGTTATCTTGTCTGATGGTGATACTTTATTTGTAAACGAGAAAGATGCCAAAAACCAATTTATTTCCATGTTGGCCGTGCCTGATTGGGATGCCGTATTTGCGCCGGAAAGCTGGAATATTGATGATACACGCAGTGTAGAACTCAGAACTTTATTGCAAAAAGGTTTGGCCGTAAAACTGGCCAAGATAAGCGGTAATAACGATAACATTATGTTGGCGGTCATTATTGCCTGCTTTGCAATTATTCTTTGGTTTGCTTATTCAACCTTGAAAGATATGTTCTTCTCGGCTCCGTCGGAACCGGTTGTTGCACCTATTCCGATTATTCAACAACCTATTTTGGCTCCTGAAGCAAAACCTTGGGAAAAGTTGCCTAATCCGGTAGATATCATGAACAATTGTTATGAGGCAACCAGAAAGGTTACACAAATTGTTACACCGGGATGGTATTTGGAAGGGGTTACCTGCAAAGCCAAAACCGGTTTGGTAACTTCCTGGAAGAGAGAAATCGGACGTTTAAGTTGGATAGAGCAAGCTTTGGATGTTTCAGGCGTACCTTTCTCATCAAGAGTTTTAAGCCCTGACGGCAATACCATTATGGTTACCTTACCTATTCCGGAGTCTTCTGTGTTGAATTCTCCTCCGGAATATAATCAAACCGATTTAATCAACACCATAAACGATATTAACCAAGCTTTGGGCGTGAGCATATTATTAACACCGGGCACAAAGACATCCGGCAGAGGAACAAAATATAACTTTATGTCGTTCTCCGTGTCGTCAACCCACGACCCTAGAGTGTGGATAAAATTATTAATGAAATTTTCAGGGTTATCTGTTAAAGTTATAACCTATGATGTAAATTCCGGAATGTGGACATACAAAGGAGATATTTATGAATTGTAATTTGAAAAACAGAATAATAGTCATGGTAGCATGCGCTTTTGTGGCCATGACCGCTTTGACCGATAAATGTCACGCCGCCAAGGCTGATGTTTCCGCCAACCAACCGGTTGTTGCCGATGAAACAAATGCTCGCGCAAATGATGATTTGCTCGGTTTGGAAGCTGTTCCTGAACAGAAAAAAGACACAGATTCGGCTAAAGAAAAAGCAAGCGAAGTTTCTTTGGACTTTTTAAATGAAGAAGAACCTAAAGAACCGGTTGCAAAGGTTGCGGCCGATCAGCAAAAACCTCTCCTGGATATTCAGCCTGCCGTTGAGCAAAACGCTTCTCCGGAATTTGATGACGAAGAAGACGAGCCGGCTACCGTTGCGAGCAACGAAGAGCCGATAATTCCGGATACGGAAGCACCGCGTGCTCCTTTTGAAAACTTCGGTAATGCCATTTTATCAAAGGTTGACAGTGATTTGTTCAATCAAATGTCCAACATTGAAAAACAGACAGCTTTGTTAAAGTTGGAGCTCAGACGTGAAGAACTCAGAAACAAAGTTGAGGCCTTGAAAGCTGCCCGCGTACGCGCTCAGTATGAAGAAACAGACAGACAAAAAGCCGCCAATGAAAAAATGAAAAATGAGGCAGCGGAACGTGAAGCCATGATGATTTCTCAGCAAATTCAGCTCAAGGAAAAAGAAATAGAATTACAGAAAGTAAAGCAAGCTAAAATTCTTAATGACTATATGAATGAGATGCTTTTAACCAACCAATCCTGGGTTGAAAAAAATGCCAAATTGTTTGCCAGAGTGAAGGAACTTGAAGAAGAAAGAACCGCTCTTATCAATAATTCGAAGGAAAAAATCAAAAGCATAAAAACTGCTATTGATGAAATGCAAGCAAAAGCTGATACTGCCGCTTCCGTTTACAAGCGCAATATAGACAATCTGAATTCACAAATTTCCCAAATGAAAGACAGCATGTTGGAAAGTGAAGGTGTCATAAAGCAAATGCGTGAAGGTACAAATCCGTTTGGCGATGTTCCGTCAAAAGATGCTATTGATATGTCCGAAGAGTATGCTATTATGGATATTACCGGAAAAGGTGATGATGTTGTGGCAAAAATAGTCAGCCGTGACGGCACGACCTTTACGGTTCACAAAGGTTCAATGTTAAAGAACGGTGAAGTTGTTACGGCCATCACCGAACATTATATCTCTTTTGAAAACAATGGTGTCCAGAGTTATCTCTATACCGGCGGAACCATCAGAGAATATGAACCTACGGTTTCTTTCAACAACGCTTCTAAGACCAATTGGGAATCCTCATCGGAATCCTCTGAAGAGACTGTTAAAAAGTCCAGCGAACCTATTTCTTTCGGCAAAGGAATGTTTGTTCAATAAAAGTATGAGAAATGACTGAAGAAGCAACAAAAATTTCAGGTAACGCAAATCTCCCGCTCCCTCAAAAGAGCGGAGAGGTTGCATCTGCAAAAACAGAAATCAAAGCACCTGCCAAAAAAGATACCCCTCCTCCGAGTAATGTTTCAAACAAAAAGGATGATTTGCAGCCTGTTAAAAAAAGTTCTGATATTGCCGAATCGGAATTAGAGGAAACCAAAGTATCTTCCAGTCTGTTTCAAATTTTGTTTGCCAATGACAACCGCTTGTTGACCGGTGAAAACGGCGAATTAAATGTTGATAATGAAACCAGACGTATGTTGGCCCTGTTTTCAGACGGCACTTACATCGTTGATGAAGATCACCGCTTTGACGGAAAAGTCTTAAACTTTACGGCTACAATTAAAAGAAGAAAGATACCTATCTCTCCTCCTCGATATATGTCAGCAGCCGAACTTGCCGCTATCTACGCCTATGGCGAACGCGGTATGGGCCAAATTAACATTACGGCCGAGGAAACTGCAGACTATCAGATGCAGATTGACTTTTTGAGCGTTATCAGCCGTGCCGCTATGCGTAAAGTTTCCGATATTCACGTCTTGGTTGCCGATTCCACAACCGTGTTGTTTCGTTCAAACGGTATGATGGAACGCGAGTTGGAATACTCACAGGAATGGGGCGAAGCCTTTGTACGTGCGGCCTTTGCTTCTGCGGATATTTCCGATTCGAACTATGCCAAAAACGAATTCCAAGGTGCACAAAAATTAGGTTCAACACCTTTGCGCGGTACCAACGGCAAATTAAAATTACCGCATAACGTGCTCGCTATTCGTTTGCAATTTAACCCGATAGCCTTCGGTTCGCAATATTTGGTTATGCGTCTGTTGTATGCCGACGACAATCCTAACGGCGACAGTGATTTGCGTTCTTTGGGTTTGGGTGATCGCGAAATTGAATTGTTTTACAGATTGCGAGCCAATGCTACGGGGTTGAAAATTATTGCCGGTCCTACCGGTTCCGGTAAATCAACAACCTTGCAACGTAACATGATTAAGCTGTTGCAGGAACACAATAACGAAATTAACGTTATTACCGTGGAAGATCCGCCGGAGTATCCTATTCCGGGAGCTCGGCAAATGCCGGTTACCAATGCTTCCACCGAAGAAGAAAAAGATGATGAATTTACTAAAGCTTTGAGTGCCGCCCTGCGTTCTGACCCTGATGTATTAATGGTCGGCGAAATTCGTTCGCTTTCAGCGGCAGCCCTGGTGTTCAGAGGCGCCTTGTCCGGACACAGTGTGTGGACAACCTTGCACGCCAACTCAGCACCGGCAATTATTACGCGTTTGCGCGATATGGGTGTACAATCCTATATGTTGGAAGACCCTGAAATTATGAAAGGTCTGATTTCACAACGACTCTTCCGCAGAATTTGTCCGTATTGCCGCGTTTCGGTAAAAGAAAGAATGAATGATCCTTCGTTTAATCGTTTGAAAATCGCCTTGGGTGATTATGGTGTTGAAAACACTTATCTGCGCGGTCCGGGTTGCAAATATTGCGGCAACCGCGGTATTGTCGGACGTATGTCGGTTCCGGAAATCATTCTTCCGGACTCTCACCTTTTGCAATTTTTAATTAAAGGTGATACCAAGAACGCCATTGATTATTGGATAAGTGAATTAAACGGCCGTCCGTTACGTGATGCCGCCATTGAGCGAATGTTGAAAGGTTATATTGATTTGGATGAAGTGGAACGTTGGTGCGGTTTGCTTGACCAACGCCCGATTTACTAGGAGATAAAGTCAGATGCCGGAAATCAAGAAAAAAAGTGCTTTTGCACGTGCCATGAAAAACACCAATCAGTGGACTTTGTCTTATGCAAAATTCATGTGTAATCTTTCCAATAAGGGCCGCCTGAAAATTTATCGTAAATTGGCTGCCTTGTTGCGAAACCGCTTTTCTTTGATGAACTCATTGGATATGATATATAACGGCTTGTCTGACGAAGGTGCACACCCGAACGAGCCGATGGCTATTGCCGTAAGTTCTTGGGGACGAGCCTTGCAAGAAGGTCATCCGTTCTCCGAAGCCTTAAAAGGTTGGGCGCCGAGCCGCGAAAGATTGATGCTTTCGGTAGGCGATGTGTCAGACTTGGAAAGTGCCTTAATGAACCTTATTAAAGTAAGTGAAGGTTCTTCAAGAATGATTCGCCCGATTGTCAGTGCTATTGCCTACCCGGCATTTTTGTTAATGATGTCCGTGCTCATTTTGTATGCCATCGGTGTTTACATGGTGCCCCCGATGCTCAGTGCCGCACCGGGACTGGTATGGACCGGAACGGCTCGTTCTTTGGTTAATTTGTCCGAGTGGATTCAAAAGAACTGGGCCATTGCCTTTGCCATTTTGCCGGTTATCGGCATAATCATTTATGCCACCATCGGTATTTGGTCCAGAGGATTACGAATTCGTTTTGACAGATACCCTCCGTGGTCTTTATATAAAATTTTTACGGGCATTACCTGGTTATTGGCTCTTTCCGCTTTGGTAAAGGGCGGAGTTCCGGTTTCTATTGCCTTAACCTCGTTGCGTAAAGATTCCAGCCGTTATTTGCGGGACAGAATTGACGGTGCTTTGTTCCACATTAAAAACGGTGATAACTTAGGACAAGCCTTGGCAAAAGCCAAACAGGAATTTCCGGACAAGCAAATTATTTCCGACTTAAAGGTTTATTCCGAATTGGATAACTTTGAAGAGGCTCTTGATAAGCTTGCCAATGAATGGTTGGAAGATTCTGTTTATTTAATCGAGCAAAAATCCGAAATAATGAACACTGTTGCCTTGTTAACCGTATCAGGTATTATTGCATGGGCGGTATTTGCCACCTTTGATATGCAAGACCAAATCACCAGTTCCATGTGAAAATAGGAAAAAGCATGAAAAAACTGAATATCAATATCGGCAATTTAACTCACCTTCCTTATGGCGGTTTGCTGTTATTGTCGTTGATTGTTGTCGTTATGTTCTTTTTATGTTACGTTTTGTTGCGAAACCCTTATAAAGGTATTCATGAACAAGTTTTTATCACTGCCGATAAAATTCGCTCTTATTATCGTGATCAACCGGGATATTGGAAACTTTCCACTCAGACGGCTAAAGACAATAATCTCATAAGCCCTGCTCTGCTGAAACATCAAAAGTTTGACATTCAGGTCGGTCAAGGTATAAACGGCGAAGCCGGAACTCCCGGTATCGGTTCTTTTAATATTGCCTTATCTAATTTGAACAAGTCTTCATGTATCAGTCTGGCAGAATTGAAAACCGACAAACAACAACTGTTGGCTTTGTTAAGAATTGCCATTGTCAATCAAAACGGAACCACCGAATTCACTTGGGGTGCAGATAAACCTTTGCCTATGACAAGACAGGCCTCTCGAGAAATTTGCCAGCCGACCGGCAATACTTTGGTTTGGACTTTTCAGTAATTTTGCTTTTTATTCTCTTTTCTATCAACCTCGTCAATCTCAAATAACGGGCGACCTTGTGCCATTCTGGTCATCTGCATTTCAATGGTTGTGGCAAGGTTAATTTTTCCGCTCTTGATGATGTTACGAGTTTGGTCACCTTGGGTAGTATTAGGATTGGCAAATAAATATTGCACCACCGGACGCTTTTCTCCCACTCCGATTAAGCTTTGGTGAATAACCCCCAAAACACCTCTGGATAATAAGTCAAAAGCCAAGTCTTCACTCATCTCGCCGGCGGAAGCATGTTTAACAACCGCATCAATAGCGTCGGAAACATTGTTGGCGTGAATGGTTGAAAGCACCAAGTGTCCGGAAGTTGCCGCACGCAAACATTCACTGGCCGCTTCCGGTGTTCTGATTTCGCCCACCAGAATATATCTAGGGCGCGAACGTAAGGCCGAACGCAAAGAATCACCCCAATTATCGTTAATCGGTTGCGTTTGCTTGCACATTCCCAAAGAACCGTTAAGCGACTTATATTCTCCGTCAAGAGGCATTTCAAACGGGTCTTCAATCGTATAAGCAAAACCGCCGTTTCTGATTAAATATTCTCTGAGCAAACTTGAAACGGTGGTAGTTTTTCCCGAACCGGTAGCACCGCCCAAAAGAATCAAACCCGAGCATTTGCCTAAACCGGCCAAATAATTCACCAATGCCGGAGGATACCCCAGTGTACTCAAATCCGGAACCTGTTTCGGCATCTTACGCATACAGAAAAGCACCCCATACATTGAAACAGATCGCTCAACACGGAAGAAAAATCCTTCATAGATATCCGAATAACTGGAATTTCCCTGATAACTCTTTTCCAAAAGTTCGTAAAAAGCTTCAAAATCTTCAAACTCACGACGTATCAAGCCGTTTTCCGTATTGTAATCAGGCACAAAAACCTGCTTATCCGGAGTGATGTATATATCTGAAAAATATGTATCGTTAATTCTGGACATGGTGCCTCCCTTTCGCTTACAGTTTAACCCATTTTTATTTAATATCCATTAAAAAATTTACCTAATTGCATATATTGCACATTCTTATTGCCAGCTATTAAAAAATATTTTATATTGCCCTTTATACAAGGTTTAAGACATGAAAAAAATAAAATTGACGGCATTATTTTTGGGCGGGTTGTTGCTGTTGGCAGCCGTAACCTTTCCTTTTTGGTATGCTTATTCACCGATTGAGTTAACTTTTTCGCTTTCCGGCGACGGACATCCTTATATTGATGTTGAATATACCTCCGGGTCTTCCGTTAAAAAAGCTTCTTTATATCCCCATTTAAGCAAACAAACGCAACCGCAGGAAATAAAACTCAGAACCGGCAGTATTGATGATATTACCCTTAAAATAAAACACTATGACGGTTTGCTCACCATATCGGATATTCGCTTAAACGGCCAGCCGTTGCAAGCCTTACCGCCGGAAGATTCTCAAATTTCGGAGAATACTTCGGACCGCATATCTTTTACGATGCAAAAAAAATCTCAGCTTAAAATTTGTTCGCAGTGCTTATTAAAAAATCATCGGGAATTCAGAAAATCGGTAGCGATTGTTTTTGTGGTTTTGTATCTTTCTTTATGGCTGGCAGGTTTCTTAATTTATCTCTTCCGCGAGAAAGTTAAAGAGCAACTTTTGAAAATTGCGGCCATGAAAAATTATGCGCAGATACTGGCTTATGCCAAACCATATTGGTTTCGTGCCGTTTTTGCCGTTCTCATTACCATCCCCGTAGGTTCCTTGGACGCGGTTATCGCTTGGTCGTTAAAACCTTTTATGGATGTGGTGTTGGTAGAAAAACAAAGCGATTGGATAACTTATATTCCGCTCTTGATTATCGGCTTTACTTTCTTGCAAGCCGTCTTTACCTATATTGCCACTTATATGAATTCTTGGGTTGGCAACAAAATATCTTTGGATTTGAAAAGAAGCTTATTCAATAAACTTATTCATAATGATGCTTCGTTTTTTGATAAAAATGATTCGGGTTTTGTGCTTTATCGTTTCAACCAAGATGCACAAACCGCCTGTAACGGCTTATTAACCAGTTTACGGCTTTTTGCCACCCGTTTCTTCTCGTCCTTATCATTGATTATTGTACTGTTTTATAACTCGTGGCAATTAGCTATTATAGCGGTTGTCGTTTTATTGGGCGCTCTTATGCCTTTGGCCAGATTACGCAAAAAGCTGAAAAAATCAATAAAAAGAGATATAAACGTTATGTCTGCCATTTTGGCGCATCTTAATGAAACTTTCGGCGGCAACCGAATTATTACCTCTTATAACCTTTTTGATTTCTGTCGCCAAAAATTCCGTTATATTGTTGATCAAATGTTTTCCGTCACTTTACAGATTGCCCGCAAAACCGGAATTGTTGCGCCGGTTATGCATATAATTTCATCTTTGGGTATTGCTTTTGTTATTTGGTATGGAAGTTTTTTAATCGTCAGTCATCAAATTACCGTTGGTAATTTTGCTTCCTTCGTTACCTCTCTCATATTGCTTTACGGGCCGATAAAATCCATCGGCAACAATGCCAGCGGTATTGTTATGTCGCTTATGGCCGTTGATCGTGTTTTCCAGATGCTTAATGCCGAACCGAAAATCAAAGATAAACCGAATGCTCTAACCTTACAAAACTGCCAAGGCAACATCTTTTATAAAAATGTTTCTTTCTGTTATGATAAGAGCAAACCGGTGCTGAAAAACATTAATTTGGAAATTCCTTCGGGCCAAACTATTGCTTTGGTCGGTAATTCCGGTGGCGGCAAAACTACCCTCTCTGCACTTTTACCTCGCTTTTATGATGTTGTTAGCGGCGAAATAGATATTGATGGCACAGACATAAGAGATTTCAGTTTGGAAAGTTTGCGCGATAATATCGGCGTAGTCTTTCAGGATAATTTTCTGTTTAACGGCACCATTCGCGAAAACATTTTATTCGGCAGAACTGATATTTCTGAAGAACACTTGCGCAAGGCCATCAAATCTGCCTGTTTGGAAGACTTTATAGCCGGGCTGGAAAAGGGACTTGATACCCAAATAGGTGAACGTGGCGCCTTGCTTTCCGGCGGACAGAAACAACGTTTGGCTATTGCCCGAGCCTTTATTAAAGATGCACCGATTCTGATTTTGGATGAAGCCACCTCCGCATTGGATAATAAGTCTGAAAAAGTGGTGCAGCAGGCTATTGATAACCTGATGAAAAACCGCACGGTAATGGTTATAGCCCACCGCTTATCAACCGTCAGAAACGCTGATTGCATTGTTGTTATAAACAACGGTGAAATCGTTGAAAAAGGCTCTCACGAACAGCTTATGGCCTTAGACGGCGCATATGCCGCTTTATATAAAACTCAACTTAACTAACGCCGACGCAAAAACATTACGGCGATAAAACTCAAAATTACGGTTAAACCCAAACCGGAGGCTATGCTTAAATGTGTTCCGACTAAGCTGTATTTGTTGCAAAAATACGAAATACACGCCCCGAAAACAAAGGCCGCCGCTATGCTGAAATGAATGGAAACCGGTTTTTTATCCGAGGTTAAAACCGTACATATCAAAAACAGATAAGCTGCTGTCAGTTGATTTATAAAATCATAAAAATCCAAACCGAAACTGCTTTCAAAGCCTATTACTCCGAGAATTATAACAATTGCTTGTAAACAATAGCGCGGAAATTCTCTAAACAAACGATTTTCTTCCAAAAGCATTTGTGCCGTTCTCAAAATAGTCACACCCGAAACCACACAAATCAAAAACACGGTTGCAAACAAGATATATGGCGCCACATATCCCATCTTTATCGCCAAATCATTACGGAGCAAAGTATAAGGGTTCAAACTGCTGCGAAAATCTGCAGAAAGTTGAACCGTGTTACTGTTCCAGGATATTATGATAAATGACCAACACAAAACCACGGCACATTGTAACAAGGTAGTGGCAAAAAACACACCTTTTCCCATTTTTTCATTTTTAACGAACGGGCCGATAAGCGAACTTTTCAAGCCGGCCATACCGCTCAATGCCCCAACGCTCACCACAAAGAGTAAAAACGGATAAGCATTTTTTAACTGTGCCGCATTTAAAGCTTTGAAGCCATATTGCAAATTCATTAAATTCGGTAAACTTATCAGGAAAAAGATTAAGGTAACCAACAACAAAACTCCGCCGCTGACCATTGCCATTATATTTATTTTTTCCTGCGAATATAAGCTCAGAGCCGCCATAACAATCAATATTGCGTACCCGATATATCGTGAAAAGCCGATTTCCGCATTTATATTCATAAAAAATGTGGCATTAACTCCGAATTCCACAACCAACACCCCGATAAGCAATATTGTGCTTAACAAATAAACACCTTTGCCGCACTTTTCCAAAATCAACCTGTTAATGCTATACCCGTGCGTAACCGCATACATACCGCAATAATAATTAAGAAACGAACCTAAAAAAATGCTGGAAATTACGCACCAAATCATCATTATCGGACCATAGAATATGCCGACAATCGCCCCGAACAGGCCTTCTATGCCGAAGGTCAAGCCGAATTGTGCCAATTGGGCCGCTCTATAAGGCAACAACCCTCTCATATTTTCGGTTTTGGGTGCGCGATGAATATCTATACCGTAATTATCTTCGGCGAATTTTCCTACCAAGAAATATCCGGCAATTAAACAAATAAAACAACTTAGCAGCATTATCATTTTTTCGTTTCCTTATTTTGAAACAACAATCTCCGTCCCGTTTATTTTGGCCTTTCCGCCTAACGGAACGGTCATTATCGGTGTGGTATGTCCGAAATCAACATTAGCAACAACCGGCATATTTTGCAACTCCGATTTACTGCCTATAATAAATTCCAAATCCTCACGGCTTATTTTTGAGGCTTTCTGGAAGCGCCCGATAACCAAACCTTTAACGTTTTTAAAGTCCGGCTGATAGCACAAAGCCTGCAAATTACGATCAAAATCTACCGCCGAAGATGCCTCGTCATCTTCAATAAACATGATTGTGTCTTTTTTGAATTCCGGACGATATTCGGTTCCGAGCAACAAGTTAAAAGTGCATAAATTACCGCCGATAATTGTCCCTTCCGCCGTTCCGTAATTGATGAGCCAATATCCGTCATTTTCTATAAAATCACGTTTTTCCTGATCAATATACCATGCATCGTCGCTCCATTCCGCCGAGGCCTTAATATTTACCGGCTCGTCGGAAAACAGCATTTTTTGTAAATAATCCATGGTATATTCACAACCTTTTTTCATACCCAGAGAGCTGAAATGCGGTCCGTAGAAAACTTCCATGCCGGTTTTGGCGTGAATAGCATTAAAAAGTGCCGTAACATCAGAAAAACCGCAAATAAACTTCGGATTTTTACGGATAATATCATAATCCAAATGCGTAATTAATTGATTACTGTTAAAACCGCCGATAACCGTAAAAATCGCCTTCACGGACTTATCACTGAAGGCCTGCATAACATCATCGGCACGGTCTTTTATATTCCAAGAACCGAATCTGTCCCAATTTTCATCTTTGGTGTTTTTTGCAAATTCCACTGTCAGTCCCCACTGATGAAATCTTTCCAAAGAAATTTCCCGGCAATCCTGGCCGATAAGTTTTAACCCCCTGGACGGAGCAATCACCATAATTTTATCACCTTTTTGCAATTTTTGTGGAACAATTCCTGACATCAGTTCTCTCCTTTTTCTGTTACCTGCGGTTTGCACCCGCAATAATTTTGATTATACAAATTCAGTTCTTTTATAAGTTGCCCGCGCAACTCCTGCATACCGTTTTTGCGTCCTTCTATCTCCACATATTTAAATCCGGTATCTGCCGCCGCCCGATATGCCGCTTCATTTACCTGA
>JAGDBT010000068.1 GCA_017958895.1 Alphaproteobacteria bacterium
ATTATTGCAGCAAAAATCCGAAAACAAATATGCCGAGGCTTTGAGCTTGCAACTTTTATCGCAAATTGTTTTCAAACAAGAACATTATCGCTTAGCGGTAAAATATGCGGAAACGGCAGAAAAAATCTATGAAAGTCGGCAAAATCTTTCTGCCAGATTGGAATGTCTTTATTTGAAAGCGTCTGCTTTGTATCGGCAAAAACGATTGGCAACGGCGGAGAATTTGCTTCGCCGGATTTTGCAACTCGGCAGAGAACAGAAAAATAATTTCCATTTGGCCAATGCTTACAGTTTGTTGGGGCTTATCTATATGCAAACGGGTGATTATCAGCGCGCCAAAGTTTTATTTCAGCAATCTCTTCGCTTGGAGCAGAGCCATCAACGCTGTGAGGGGTTGGTTGCCGATTATAACAATTTGGCGATTATCGAACATCTTTCGGGCAATAATTCCGAGGCCAGAAATAATTTGCAGGCGGCCTTGGAATATGCCAAGCAAACCGGTGATGATAATTTGGTCAAACTTATTGAAAAGAGATGTGAAAACATTACTTAATGCTTTACATTTTGTGCGCGATTGTATACATTAAGACAGTTTTATTGTGAAGGCCGGGAACAATGTTGCATCTTTATCACATAAACAAGATTTTGGAGTGGAAAATTCCCAATGATACGGATTTTCACGACTATTCAATGACGCTCTCGGCAAGATTTCATCATTTTTATCAGCTTGTTACTTCGCAATTCGGTCCTTATGGTTTGTTAATTTTGGGACTGTTCGTTTTTTTCTTGGTTTTGATAGCTATTATCTATATCAAGTCGGTTGCAGATACTTTTCGCGCCGGCAAAGAAGAAGAAACCAGTCCGGAAACCCCGCCGGACGGATTATTTTATACGATTGATACAATAGATACCTCAACGGCCAATGATAATTTGCCGGTGGAAAAGCCGATGCCTGAAAAATCCGGTCAATCTGAGATATCCGAAAAAAAAGAAAAGAAAAATAATCGTGAAGCTGCAATCTCGGAGATGGAAAAAGAAATATCCAAAAATATTTTAGCGGCCTCATCAGTAGCTAAGCAAAAAATTGACCCGGAAAAACAAAAGTCAAAAATGAAAAGACTTATGAGAGTGCAGGCACGCAAAGAAGGAAAGATTTTAACAAAACTTCTTCAAAAATTCGAGCCGGCGGCGAGCATGATTTCACTGATAATAAACATGATTGCGCGTAATGTTACGGATAAAAAAATAGCGCAATCGTTGTTTTTGCATTATAAAGATACATACGATGAAGAAGACTTGTTACACACCATAAAGAGTGTGCGCGATGTGGTCGGTTTATATAATTCCGGAAAATTTGATTATCTGCCGGAAAAAAATAATTTACCGCCGGTTTTTGATGCCGTTTTCTCCTGGGCTAATGATGATTATTCCAAGGTTTTGTTGTTTTTGCAATCGTTGCTCAACTTATATATCAAACAGGCCGATGATGAAGACGGAATTATTAAAGATATGACCTATGCTTTGGCGGCAAATTGTTCGTGCATAATCGGAAATGTGGCGCGTTTTAAAGATATGGAATTGGCTCATAATTCTTTTGAGTTAGCAACCGAACTTGCCCCGAAAAATGTGATTGCATGGAACCGACTGGGTGATGTTTATATGTCGGAGAAAACTCCGGAAAAAGCCATGATTGCCTATCAAAATGTTTTGGATATTGCCGATAAAATTCTTTATGAATCGGAAATAGCTCACGCGTATAAGCAAATCTGCACATATTATCAAAGCAAAGGAACATTCCCGTTGGTTGAGGAATATACAAAAAATTATCATGATTTTTATGAGAGTTACGGGATTTTAACCCCGCTCACCGAAAAAGAAAATTTAGCTTATGATACAATATTGAAAAACAGTAATCGCAATTTGCAGCAGGCAATTAAAACTTTGTTGAACGAATAGGAGGAAAAAATGACATTAAAAAAACTGCTTATGATTATACCGGCGCTTGTTTTACTCCTGATATTGCTGCTGTTTGTACTAAAACCGCAAAATGTTGTTGAAATGGGAAAACCGCATCCCGACGGAGTTGAGGAGCAGTTTTATGAAAACGGTAATTTACGTTTGCAAACACCGTATTTAAACGGACAAAGAAACGGTATCGTAAAGAATTTTTATCCGGACGGCACCTTAAAATCCGAGGCGGAATTTGTAAACGGTATTCAAACCGGAGAAACAAAAACTTATTACGAAAACGGCAAGCCGGAGAAAATATTTACCTATAAAAATGACAAACTTAACGGACCGGCTAAGGCTTTTTCTCGTGAAGGTTATTTGGAAGCCGAAACATTTTTTACCGATAATGTTCAAAGCGGAAAAGAGACTGCTTATTACCCTAACGGCAAAATTCGCTATGTTTTTGAAATCGGCAACAGAGGGCAAATAAACGGCAAATTGAGAGAATATTATGAAAACGGAAACTTAAAAACCGAAACCTCTTATGTTGACGGATTGGCCGACGGTTTAGAGCAGTCTTATTATGAAAACGGCGAAATATATCAGATAACGCCGTACATAAATAATCATTATGACGGGGTACAACGTACTTATGCTCCGGACAGATCATTGGTTTCCGAAATATCTTTTGCCAAGGGAAAATTGGAAGGCAAGGCCGTTTATTATTACGCTAATCAGCAAATTAAGCAGGAAAGTAATTTTCATGACAACGCTCGCGAGGGCGATTATAAGCTTTACAGTCCGGACGGAAAATTGTTAATTCAGGCAACTTTCCATAATGATAAACTGGAGGGAGAGATGTTTGTTTATGAAGAAGACGGTGAGTTGAAAAAAGTAAATAAGTTCCATGAAGGAGTGTTAATTTCTCCGGCATCTGAGGAAACTGCGGAGGCAAATTCCGCAGAAATTGCAAAGGAATAAAAAATGAGGGATTTGGAAACCGATACTCGTTTGATGAATATTGAAATGGCTCTTGACAATCAGCAAAAATCTTTGGATGATTTAAGCGAGATGGTGGTTCGTCAGGGCAAGCTTATCGATATGTTGCTTAAACAAAACGAAGCACTTAAAAATATGTTAGATCAGGATGTTGTAAAACCATTGAGTGAGGAAACGGCTCCTCCGCATTATTAAGGAGATAACCATGCGCGTACACATTAAAAAAGATTATGACGAACTTTCTCGTTGGGCTGCCAATTATGTCGTTTATCGTATAAATAAACATCGTCCTTCGCCGAGAAGACCTTTTGTGTTAAGTTCACCTTCGGGTTCAACACCGCTCGGTATGTACAAATATCTGGCTCAAGCCTATAAAGAAAAAAAGGTTTCGTTTGAAAATGTTGTTTTCTTCGGTACGGGCGAATATGTCGGTATGGGAGCCGGCGATGAACACGGTTTTCAATATTTTCTGTGGGATAAATTTTTGAAGTTTGTAAACATCAAAAAAGAGCACGTGTATTTCTTAAACGGCTTGACTACCGATTTGGAAAAAGAATGCCATAATTATGAAAAAAACATTCAAAAATACGGCGGTATAAATTTATTTATCGGCGGTGTGGGAATAGACGGTCATATAGCTTTTAATGAGCCTTATTCCTCTTTGGTATCACGTACTCGCGCCAAAACTTTAACTCCGAGTACCTTAAAAGCCAATTCGAAATTTTTTGATAATGATGTTTCCAAAGTGCCGCCGGTGGTGTTAACAATAGGAATTGCCACCATGATGGACGCCGAAGAAATTATGATTATGGCCAACGGAGAACAAAAGGCGGAAGCTGTTAAACAGGCTATTGAAGGGCCGGTTACTCATGTTTGGCCGATCAGCGTTTTACAACAACATCCGCATGCTTCCATTATTTGCGATGACAGTGCCACAACCGAGCTTTCTAAAGAAACAATTGAATATTTTAAGGGGCTGGAAAAAAACAATCCGCAATTTATTTAATTTTTGGAAAAACAGAAAAATCGCCGTCGCCTTTCATAAGCGGCGTTTTTTTTATAAATCTTCGCCGTCACCGAAATTTTTCTTGTACCATTCTTTCATGGAATTAGGGCTTAATATAGATAATGAATTTACATCAACATCCAAGTCTTTAACAGATCCTTCGGCTTTGTAATCTGCCGCAAAAATAGTTCCGTCTTTGCTGGCTAGCAAATTACCCAACAACGGAATTTTTCCCAAAAACCTATTAAGGCTGTAAGCAGGGGCTATAACTCCGAATAATTTTACATCATCGGTGGCGCGATTATAATAACCGGTGGAGGTTATTCCGATAACATTGCCTTCCGCTTTGGCATGTTTTAAGTTTAGAACTTTATGTTGATATTCAAAAGGAGCGTTAAAGTGGGTAAAGGTAAGTCCTTCACCTTTCAATAGATCAAGCATTCCCGTAAATGAGGCAACACTCAGAATTTTTGCCACTACCGGAGCATTGTGAATGCTGAAATCGCGCACCGCTGCGTGTCCGACGAACTTTTTATCGGCCAAACGGCGGGCTTCTATTTTAAGAGTTCCTCCGACCATATTTTCATAAAGACGCAAAACCTTCAGAGTGCTTCCGGCATTATTACTTTCTATGGAAAGAAAATGCTCGTTATTACCGCGCGGCATATAACTTAAATTGAGTTTAATGGACTTATCTATCCCGTAGTTTCCGACCATATTAACTTCGTCAATGCCGATATTGCGGCGCAATTTGGCATTGCCGGCAAAATTTTGAATAGGCGTGGTGTCATTGGTCCATAAGCTGTTAACCGTAATAAAAATGTCGGTATCGTTAAGTTGCTCGAGTCCGTCATCTTCGTTTGCGGTATTTGAAACTTTGGTGTCAGGTTTTTCCGGTGTTGAATAATCGTCAAGCTGATCGAATAAAGGTCTTAAATCGTAACTGGTTCCCGAAACATCTATCTTTATTTGGGTTTTATCTTTGTCCGTAAAATTAACTTTTGCGCGGGCGGAAGTTTTCGGACCGCTGATTTTTTGAATATCAACCAATTTCAGCCGGCCGCTGGCATACATCTCGGCAGTACCTTCTATTTTCAAATCTGACTTGGTTAATTCAATGTTTTTGACTGCGGAAATTTTATCCTTATTCATATGTACAACCGCTTTCAAGTTTCCTTCTTCGCCTTTTTTCTTTAACATGCCCAAAAAGGAATAATCGATAGCGGCATTACGCAAATCGGCATTTAAATAAATTTTGGTTTGATTGTTTTTGGTTATTTCCGCATCGGCAACAACCTTAATATCGCCTTTGATGTTAGGTTCTTTTATAATATCCCAATCAATGCCCAAAATTTTCTTGGCGGTATCGTCTAAATTGAAAGCAATATTGTATTTACCGTTATTATCAAAATCTTGGTGCATTTTCAGGGTAACAGGCAATTCATCAAAATAGCCGTCTCCCGCCAAAGACCAATTTTTGGAAGTTACCTGTAATTTAAGTTCGGGAGCTGAGATGAGATGATTCGGAACGATATCCTTTATTATGGTATCTTGCAAATCAGCATCGACTTTTACTTTAATATCTTTCGGATTTAAATCACGGCGCAATTCAAAATCCAAGTTTAAATTAATTTTGACATTACCGCTGATTTTTTCCGGATCCAGACCGGCATCTTTGGCGAAATATAACGGAGGATTATCAATAAGTTTTAAGGCATCGGAAGTTGAGGATTTTCCGGTCAATTTTATGGAGATAAAATTATCTTCCTTATCCAAGTCATAAATATTTACGTTGCCGCCGTTAATGAGCACATTATCACTGTCAGCTTTCTCAATGTCAATGGATATGTTTTTCTTGGAAAAGTGGGCCGTTCCGTACAAATTGCGGACTAAAGGCATGCCTTCAAGATAAAACACATCACCGTTTTTGATATGAGTTTTTCCGGTTAAATTCAGCAATCCCCAGTTTTTTTCTTTTTCATTATACCCGAAATCAAAAACAAACTCACCATTTTCGGCATCACCGCCAACCAGACCGTCTTTGCACCACAACCATCCGGGTTCCGCAAGATAACGAGGCCAAAAACGCGATAAGTCTTTCATGGCAAATTCCTTAATTTTAATATTAAGGTTCATTTTCATATCGGCCAATGATTTTTCCAAAAAATAGGTTTGCAAGCCGATTGTTTCAAAACTTACCGAGGCTTTCTGCCCTCCCATTTTGAAGTCGGCATCTTGTATGGAAATTTTATCCAAACCACCGGTAATAACGCCGCTTAACTGCATTTCGTCAATGTCATAATTATATTTTTCTTCATTTTCAAAGGCGATATAACCTTGGCCGCCATCGATTTCAAAATTGATTTTCTCAATAGCTTGGTTGATATATTTTTCGGCATTTTCCGGATGTTGTAAAAGGTCGTGAAGTTGAATTTGCGTGCTTATTTTGCCGTTTACCGGAACTTC
>JAGDBT010000069.1 GCA_017958895.1 Alphaproteobacteria bacterium
ACGAGTATAATTCAAGACCAAATCCTGATATTCTCGCAGACGGATGATGTTTAACAGCAACTCGTGATAAATGTCATCGTTTTGCAAATCGGAAGCTTTATACAAAGCCAAAGATGAAAACAAGACAAACTCATGATGTTCGGCCCTTTTCAAAAAAGCTTCACGCAATTCAAAGTCTTCATCTGATATGTAACCGTCGTTCATATGTTTTATAACTTCGGCGGCTTGTTCAATTATTTCCGAAAAAACTTTTTGCGGATTATTATTGGCACAATTTATAACCAGTTGATGGGCAATAATATGCATCATTTGCATTTTGTCATAGGTATCCTCGCCGTATTCAACCGTATAATCATCAGGAGCTAAAATCGTCTCGCGCAACAAAGTTCGCGCATCACTGCTGTCTATTAAAGGGAAAGCGTCATTTGCCGCTTTATACAATTCATTGAAATAGGTGCAACTTTCATAACGGCTCATGTTATTTTTCCTCAAAAATTATTTTTGCCTGTTCCGTCCAGATTATTCGGTCAATAACCCAATTGCTGATTTGTTCGATTTTTTCTATTTCGATACCGAGTTTTATGCCCAATCGCCCGATAAATAAAGTTTCTTCATCGGAAAGGTTATTATCTACGTGAGAAAGCATACACATTTCACGAATCAGTTCCAGAGCAAGATGTCGGTCATTGATAATTGAGGCTTTTTTAAGCACATCATTTTCATCTTTATAGTTAAGCGAATCTAAGTCATTAAGACCATTTTTTTCCGCAGCGGTTTTGATGAAACTGAATTCTCTTTCATCGGTATGCCCGTCAACAAAGGACAGATGCAACAAGGCGCTGAAAAACGCATCTTTTTGTTCTTTTGAAGCTTTTTCAAGGTAAGACGGCAAGACATTATCTATATTGGACATGATTGTTCTCCCAAAACACTTTGCTATGTTACATAAAATCAGATTATTTTGCAATACAAAAAAGTGTTGAAAAAAAAATGTTAATGACGTAGATATTAGTTATTGTTGGTATTTGGGAAACGGAATTATCGTGACGGAAAAATTTTTTATAAAGACTTTCGGTTGTCAGATGAATGTGTATGATTCTTCGCGTATAGCCGATATGTTGAGAAATCAGGGTTATGAAGAAACGGCAAAGCAACAGGATGCCGAATTGGTTATTTTCAACACTTGTCATATCAGGGAAAAAGCGGCCGAAAAATTGTTTTCGGATTTAGGCAGAGCTTTGCTTATAAAACAGGAGCGCGCGGCCGAAGGAAAACAAACCGTAATCGGTGTTGTGGGTTGTGTGGTGCAAGCGGAAGACGAGCAAATTTTGAAAAGAGCTCCGTTTGTGGATTTTGCGGTCGGACCGTTGATGTATCATACCATAAAAGATATTTTGCAGAGAATAAAAGAAAACAAAACCCACGAGGGCGAGGTTTATACCGATTTTCCGGCCGAAAGTAAATTTGATTATCTGCCGGAAAATAAGGCTCAAGGTGCGTGTTCTTATTTGGCTGTTCAGGAAGGGTGCAATAATTTCTGTACTTATTGCGTGGTTCCTTATACGCGCGGGGTAGAATATTCGCGTCCGGTTGAAGAAGTTTTGGCGGAGGCGAAACGTCTTATCTCTACCGGCAGTTTGGAAATAAATCTTTTGGGGCAAAATGTAAATTCGTATCATGGCGAAGATAAAAACGGCAAAGAACGTGATTTGGCATATTTGTTGCATAAAATGGCGGAGCTTGATGGCTTGCAACGGTTGCGTTATACCACTTCTTATCCCGCGGATATGACTGATGAATTGATAGATTGCCACAGAGATATTAAAATTTTGATGCCTTTTTTACATTTACCGTTGCAATCTGGTTCTGATAAAATATTAAAAGCCATGAATCGTCGACATAATGTTGAGGATTATTTGCGTATTATCGAAAAACTTTATAAGGCAAATTCCGAGTTGCGTATGTCATCGGATTTTATTGTCGGATTTCCGGGAGAAACCGATGAAGATTTTGCAAAGACATTGGATGCGGTCAACAAAGTTAAATATATTCAGGCTTTTTCGTTCAAATACAGTCGCAGACCGGGAACGCCGGCGGCGGTTATGGAAAATCAAATTGAGGAAAAAGTCAAAAAAGAACGTTTGGAAATTTTGCAAAATTTGTTGTTTGACTATCAGGATAAATTTAATAAATCCTGCATAGGTAGGGTTTTGCCGGTGTTGCTGGAAGAAAAAGGTCGTCATAAAGGGCAACTTATCGGTCGCACACCTTATATGCAAAACTTGCATGTGGAAACAAATAGTGCTAATTTGAATAAAATTATAAATGTGGAGGTTGTGGAAGCCACCACCAATTCTTTGAGCGGAAAGGAGCTGTAATATGGCGGAAGTTTGTTTTGAGTTGTTTAATAACCAATTGGTTCAGCAATTGGTCGGGGAAGCCGATGCCAATTTGCGTTTGATAGAAAAAATGTTGAATGTCGAAATTTTGAGCTTCGGAAACCAAATTACCGTAAAGGGTTCGACAAGCGATGTGGAAAACGCCAAAAATGCCATTGATATACTCTATAACAAGGCAAGCAAAGGAATTGAAATAGGAGAACAAGAAGTGAAAGCGGCCGTAAGAATGAGCGGAGACGTAAAAGTAAGCGATGATAATAAGCAAAATCTGAATGATATTGTTTTGAAAACCAAAAAACGTTATATCTATCCGCGTTCCGCCACACAAGCGAAATATATTCAGGAAATGTTGAAAAATGAACTGGTGTTCGGTTTGGGACCGGCGGGAACCGGTAAAACTTATCTGGCGGTGGCATTGGCGGTTTCCATGATGTTGGAGGGAACGATTGATAAAATTATTTTATCGCGTCCGGCCGTGGAAGCCGGCGAAAATTTGGGTTTTTTGCCTGGTGATTTAAAAGAAAAAGTAGATCCTTATTTGCGCCCGTTGTATGATGCTTTGTATGAAATGTTGCCGGCCGAGCAGGTTGATAAAAAAATCGCTCTGGGAGAAATAGAAATTGCGCCTTTGGCCTTTATGCGCGGTCGTACACTTTCCAATTCGTTTATCATTTTGGATGAAGCGCAAAATACTACACCGATGCAAATGAAAATGTTTTTAACCAGATTGGGTGAAAATTCGCGCATGGTGGTTAACGGAGACTTGAGCCAGGTTGATTTGCCGCGCGGAGTAATATCCGGCTTGCGCGATGCACTTGATACTTTGCATAATGTAGATAATATTTCGTCCGTAACTTTTTCTTCCGAAGATGTGGTTCGCCACGGTTTGGTTGCAAAAATCGTTAAGGCTTATGAAGAAAAGAGCAAAAGACTGGCTAAAGAAAATCATGACGGAAATGACTGAAGTTGTAATTGATATTGATTTGGAAGATAATCGTTGGGAAGAAAATCTTCCATCTGTCGCAAAAACGATAGAACAGGTGAAAGACGCAGTTTTCGCGTATGTCGGGGCACATGAAAAAAAGGAATTTTTGCAGTCTGAAAAGCCTTTGCTCTTGCATGTATGTTTGAGCAGTGATGGAGAGGTTCGTAAATTAAATCGTGATTTTCGCCATTTGGATAAACCGACCAACGTTCTCTCTTTCGCCAATTTGGATTTTGCCGATTTCGGCTCGGAAAATGATCCGTTTCCGGAAGTTGATTTGGGCAATATAATTATTGCTTATGAAACCACAAAAAAAGAGGCAGAAACGGAAAATATAACTTTTTATGCCCATTTTTGCCATTTGTTGGTGCACGGGATGTTGCATATTTTGGGTTTTGACCATCTCGAAGATGCCGAGGCCGAGCATATGGAAAATTTTGAAAAAAATATATTGGCCGATATGGGAATAGCGAATCCATACGAAAACTTTGAGTGAGACTGATTTATGAATTTATTGAAAAAAATCGGACAGGGTATATTGCTTTTTTTGAATCGTTGGGCAAAGACCACGGCACTGCTTTGCGGAATGTTGCTGAGCGTTGCTCTGCCTCCGTATTATCAAATTTGGGCCTTGTTTGTTGCTTTCAGCTTGGTAATGTATTTATGCAGCGGCGAGAATAAGTTGAGTCGTTTGGCCGGTATCGGTTATTGGTTCTGTTTCGGTTATTTTGCCTGCGGTTTTTATTGGATAGGAAATGCTTTATTGGTTGATGCCGATAAAACCGGATGGCTTTATCCGTTGGTCTTGTTGCTTAACGGAGCTTTCTTCGGGTTGTTTGGCATTATACCGTTTATGCTC
>JAGDBT010000070.1 GCA_017958895.1 Alphaproteobacteria bacterium
TCGGGCGCTTAGCTCAGTTGGTTAGAGCCGGCCGCTCATAACGGTCTGGTCGTTGGTTCGAGTCCATCAGCGCCCACCATATAAAAGCCTCTTCGCAAAGAAGAGGTTTTTTTGTTTTAAATTCTCAGGTGCAATTTTAGCTTAAAATATTGCCTCTATATCCCTTATTTTCCGGCACTTTCCGATTTTCTATGTATTTACTTTATGAGCTCTTTTATGCGGTGGTCCGGTCGCGTATCTATTTTATATTTTGGGTGTTTTTACAAAAAAGATACCGAAATAGATACTTTTGGTCGGGACAGACCCGACCAAATTCGGCTTAAAACTAAGGCTATTTATTTCCAACTGTTCGCGTTTCAAAACCTCACCTTTTGTGACGTCAAGACGAAATTAAATATAAAAAATAGTTCAAACGATTGACTTAATAATTTTTTTGTGATATATTATAACAAAAGAATGGAGGTCAAGCGATGAAAGAAACGAGAGAAAAACTATTACAAACAGCAGCGGAATTATTTGCTAAACGTGGTATAGACGGTGTTTCTACACGTGACTTGGCAAAAGTATCCGGCGTGAATTTATGCTCCATTAATTATTACTTCGGTTCAAAACAGAACCTCTATGATGCGGTTTTGGAATGCGTTATTGAAAAAATATCAAACTTTGCTTCTTCTAAACAAATACCATTGCAGACGCAAAATCTATCGCCAATAGAAGAATTTGATGCTTTTGCCTCTAATATGGTTGATTTTCTTTGTTCTGATAAAATATCCGGTGCCGGAGCCGAATTATTGATAAAAGAAATTATCCAGCCCACAAATGTTTATAACAAATTGTATCAAACAGTCATTGAGCCGATGCATAAACGTATGACCGCTATAGTAATGAAAATAACCGGCCTTGATGAACATAATGCAATTATTCAAACGCATTGTTTAATGGGACAAGTTGTAATGTTTAAGGTGCATAAAAGCGCACTTTTAAGACGGCTTGATGTAAAAGATTATTCGCCGGAACTGATTAAAGAGATTAAAAGCCGAATTATTGAAAATTGCCACATTTTGCTTAAAGGAGTAACAAAATGAAAAAGTTGCTTTGCCTGATTTTATTGTTAACCGCCTGTAAGCCTGCTGATGACAATTTTATCAATGGCTACATTGAAGGCGAATATGTTTATGTTGCACCGGCGGCCTCCGGTATGCTTGATGAAGTAAATGTTGTCAAAGGCCAGCAGGTTAATATCGGCGATAAGTTATTTGCAATAGATAAAGAAATTTGGCAGGCGAATTTGCAAAAAGCCGAAAATGATATAGAAGCAGCAACCGAGCAACAAAAGGCTGCTGTTGCTGTTTTAATCAATGCCGAAAAAGAATATAATCGGGCAAAATCATTGGTAAAAAATAAAACAATAAGCGAGGCAAATTATGATGCTAAACTTGCAAGTTTTGAAAGTGCCAAAGCCAAAGTGGCAGAGTTAAAAGCATTAACAGCTAAAGCCGAGCAGAATTTGTTACAAGTTAAAAGGCAATATGAACAAAACATTGCCACTTCAAAAGCAAACGGTGTTGTTGATGATGTGTATTTCAGGCAGGGTGAGTTTGTAACTGCAGGTAATCCTGTTGTATCTGTTCTTCCGCCGGAAAATGTGAAAATTCGCTTTTTTGTGAATGAAAAGACATTGCCGCAAATCAAATACAATCAATATGTTTTTGTGAGCTGTGACGGTTGTAAAGAAGAATTAAAGGCAAACGTATCCTATATTTCGCCCTCTGCGGAATATACACCGCCGGTTATTTACAGCAACGAGAGCCGTGACAAGCTAGTGTTTATGGTTGAAGCAACATTTTCAAACACGACCGATGTCTTGCCGGTCGGTTTGCCGGTCAGCGTAAGGATTAAGTAATATGGAAGAACTGGCGATAAATGTTCATAATTTAAGCAAAACATTCGGCAAACGTGTCGTTGTCAACCATATTGATATTACTGTGCCGAAAGGAAAGATTTACGGCTTTTTAGGCCCGAACGGCTCCGGCAAAACGACAACAATTCGTATGCTTTGTGGGCTTTTAACACCGGACAGCGGAAGTGGCACTTGTTTGGGATTTGATATTATGAAAGATGCCCAAAAAATTCGTGAAAAAGTCGGCTATATGACACAAAAATTCAGTTTTTGGGACGATATGACGGTTAGAGAAAATCTGGAATTTACCGCCAATATTTATGAAATGAAAAATGTAAAACAACTGGTTGATGAAGCCCTCGTTAAGCTTGGGCTTGAAAAACGAGCCAATCAATTGGTCGGCACACTCTCCGGCGGTTGGAAGCAAAGATTGGCATTAGCGGCGTGCATTTTGCATAAACCGGAAATTTTGCTTCTTGATGAACCGACAGCAGGTGTTGACCCGAAAGCACGGCGAGAATTTTGGGACGAACTCGGCAGACTTTCCGATGAAGGTATGACAATTCTTGTCAGCACGCACTATATGGACGAAGCAGAACGTTGTCACGAATTGGTATATATTGCCTACGGAAATTTAATGGTGAAAGGAACAATAGATAAAGTTATCAAGCAAACCGGCCTTAAAACATTGGAATTAAAAGGCAATAATTTACCCATCTTGCAAAACACATTGGAGCAAAACAAAGATATTACCACAATGTCTTTATTTGGCGGTGTTTTGCGCATTTGCGGCGAAAATGAAAAAAAGCTTGAACAAATTATTGAGCCGTATCAAAAGCAGTATAATCTGACATGGCGAGAAACAAATACCTATTTGGAAGATGCGTTTATTTATTATCTTCAAAAAGCAAAGGAGAACTGATATGGGATTCTCATTGCAACGTTTAGGAGCCATCATCAAAAAAGAGTTTATACAACTCAAGCGCGACCGTGCAACTTTGGGAATGATTGTGATGTTGCCGATTGTGCAGTTATTGCTTTTCGGTTATGCCATTAATATGGATCCGAAACATCTGCTGACAGCTGTGATTTCGCAAGATAACAGTTTTTTGAGCCGCAGTATTGTTACCGGTATGCAAAATGCCGAATATTTCAAAATAACGCAGAATATAAGCTCGGATAAACAAGGTGATAATTTGCTAAAACAAGGCAAAGTCTTGTTTGTGGTAAGTATTCCCGATAATTTTACAAAAGATGTTATCAGAGGTGCAAAACCGAACATTTTATTACAGGCTGATGCCACTGACCCGACAGCGATTTCCGGTGCCATAAGTGCTTTGAACGGTATTGTGAACAAAGTGATTGCAGAAAACATCAAAGGTGATTTGAACTATCTTAAGAACTCTCCGCCGGCATTTTCTATCATAACGCACAAAATGTATAATCCGGAGGGCTTTACGCGCTATAATATCGTTCCGGCGTTAATCGGCTTGGTGCTGATATTTACCGGCGTAATGATGACGGCTTTGGCAATTACACGTGAAAGAGAACGCGGCACAATGGAAAACCTGCTTTCTATGCCGGTTAAGCCGATAGAGGTGATGATTGGCAAAATTATGCCATTTATTTTTATCGGTTTATTTCAAGCCGGAATGGTAATGATGATTGCGCGCTTTTTATTTAATATTCCGATATTCGGAAGTGTCAGCGTTTTGATGCTATGTTCACTTCTATTCATTATCTGCAATTTGGCGATTGGCTTTTTGATTTCAACGGTGGCGAAAAATCAAACACAAGCGTTGCAAATGTCGGTTTTTGTGATTATGCCGTCAATCATTATGACCGGCTTTATGTTTCCGTTTGATGGAATGCCGGTATGGGCGCAAACTATCGGCAAAGGCATTCCGCTGACATACTTTTTGCGGATTGCTCGCGGCATTATGCTTAAAGGCGCAACTTTTGTTGATATTCTGCCACACCTTTGGCCTTTGATATTGATTGTGCTGATTTTAACCGCAATCACAATGAAAGTTTATAAGAACACCTTGGATTAAGGGATTTTATTTTATACCTGAACAAAAAGCAATACAATTTGCAATTTTGCGTGGGAACGATTATGTTTTATAACAAGGGGTAAGTAATGCACGATATTTGGAATCCGTGGCACGGTTGCATAAAAAAGAGCGAGGGTTGTCAGCATTGCTATATGTATTTTTTGGACAAGCAAAGAAATGCTGACGGCTCTAAAATATACCGTGTCAAAAACAATTTTGATTATCCTTTACACAAAAACGCCGATGGAACATACAAAATCAAAAGCGGTGAATGTTTGCGTGCGTGCTTGACTTCGGATTTCTTTTTGGAGGAAGCGGATGCGTGGCGTGATGAAGCGTGGAATATCATTAAAAAGCGCCCTGATGTCGGATTTTATTTGCTTACCAAACGCCCTGAAAGAGTGGCAGAGCATTTGCCTAAAGATTGGGGAAATGGTTGGGATAATGTGTTTTTTTCCGTTACGGCGGAAAATCAAGCCAGAGCCAATGAAAGATTGCCGATTTTAATGGATTTACCCTTCAAACATAAGGGAGTAATGACCGCACCGTTTATCGGACAAATCACATTGAAAAAATGGCTCAAAAGCGGACAAATTGAACAAGTTGTCGCAGGTGGTGAGAATTATGACGGTTCCCGTATTATGAAATACGAATGGGTTAAATCCTTATACGACGAATGCGTGGCGGCAAATGTGATGTTTTGCTTTATAGAGACAGGAACGAAATTTGAAAAAGACGGCAAAGTTTATACGATACCGAGCAAACGCTTGCAAAGCGAACAAGCATACAAGTCCGGTTTGCAATTTGCAGGCAAACCGATTGAATGGCAACTACACAAGCCGCAAAGCGAACTTTTTGATGACGGCTGGTATGTTAAACACTGGCGTGAAAATTGCAAAACTTGCGGTTCAAGGCTTATTTGTAACGGATGTTCTAATTGTGGCGAATGTGAGAAATAAAGCGTAATAAATCACTGCAGAAACGTGGCGGTTTTTTAATATTTGTGTATTTTAAACTAAAAGTCATTGACTTTTAGTCAATAATGTATATTATACACTCATAGCAAAGGAGTAAAGATTATGACTAAACGCCAAGAAAATGCCCTAAAAACACGTCAGA
>JAGDBT010000006.1 GCA_017958895.1 Alphaproteobacteria bacterium
ATCGGCAACTGCAAGTGCAAAGCCTGTTCCAAAATCGGCAATGCCTTTTCACTGTCTATACCTTCGCTATCGCTTTCTATTAAAATAAAATCCGCCATTACCGGACTTTCGGTAACTTCATAATCCAGTCCCGCCATCGTTTTGGAAGGTTTGGATGATAAATTATAATACGAATGTCCCAGATTTAAGTTATTGCGCAAATACCAATGGGCTATTTCTCCGGCCGTAATCATTGCATAAAAAATATTCATCGGCACATTTTTGCGTTTCAACAAATAATACAAATCACTGACCCGCATTCCGGAATTTGATGCCAACACCACTTTCTTTCCGCTTTGATAAAGCTTAATCAGGGCGTCTATCGCTTCATTATCAACATTTTCGCCATATGCAAAAACCCCGTTGACGCCGCTGATTACAACATCAAAGTCATCTTTTATATGCGAAATATATTTAATTTTTTGATACATCAATTTACCTTTTCGGACACTCTTCGTATCGTTCAGTTTAATCCGAATTAGTAAATAATTGGATAAAATTTTACATATTTAAAAAGTTATTTATCCGAGTTGTCAGATTTTCTTTAAAATAAAACGGATTTCCTACCCATTGTTGAGGATTATCTATTTTATAATATCCCATGCTCAAACCGTCACGTATTCGCACCAAAACCACGGAAAGCGGTTGGTCAAGTTCATAACTTAAACGAAATTGAAATTCATCATTTACGGCATAATTGATTTCAAACAAACTCAACTGATTAAGATAATATTCTTCATAAATATCATAAATCATCCCCATTGCTTCGGCACAGGTCGAACAAGGCTCGTTTGTATAAAAAACATACATCAGCGATTTATCCCAATTTTCCGGAGATGCCTCAACATATTGCTTTATATACTCGTTATTTCCCGACAAATTCACATATTGTGCATTTGCCGAACCGATTAAAGATAAAAAAATCAAAGCTCCCGAAATTTTTTTAAACATTCGCCTCTCCGCTAAAGTGGGGAACAGGCGTCTTTCAACCATACTTTTTCATTTTCATTCATATACGGAGCTAAAGTATCATACACATTTCGGTGATAATCATTCAGCCACGCCCGTTCTCCCTCGTTCAAGAGATATTTATCAATCAGGCGCTTATCAATAGGTACTTTGGTCAGGTACTTAAATTCCAAAAATCCCTCATTTTCCAAACCTTCAACCTTGGCTGTATATTGCAAATTTTCAATTCTGATACCGTATAAGCCGGCGCGATATATTCCCGGTTCGTTTGAAACCACCATACCGGATTTAAACCCATAGTCCGAACCGCTCGCCGATATACTTATCGGGCCTTCGTGCACATTACCGAAACAGCCTACTCCGTGCCCTGTGCCGTGCTTATAATCACACCCGTGTTGCCACAGCTTACTGCGGGCAATTATATCCATTTTATCTCCCGGCAGATTTTCCGGAAAACGCAATTGAGCCAAAGCAATATGCGCCTTCAGAACCATGGTAAAATCGGCAATCATCTCTTTAGCGGGTTTTCCCAGAGCCACCGTGCGCGTAACATCGGTCGTTCCGTCAAAATATTGCGCTCCGCTGTCTATTAGCAACAAGCCGTTTTCCGGCAACTTTATATTCGTTTTTTCGCTCGGCTGATAGTGCACAACCGCCCCGTTTGCTCCCGCACCGGC
>JAGDBT010000071.1 GCA_017958895.1 Alphaproteobacteria bacterium
TGTAAAAGTTCTTCAAAATTATCGGGGGTCAAACGATTTAAGACAAAAACCTGACAACGTGAAAGCAAAGCCGCATTGAGCTCAACAGAAGGATTTTCCGTGGTTGCGCCCACCAAAATAACCGTGCCGTCTTCAACATAAGGCAAAAATCCGTCTTGCTGGGACTTGTTAAAGCGATGAATTTCATCTACAAAAAGTAATGTTCCTTTACCTTGTGAAGACCGGCGATCTTTGGCATATTGAAAAACTCTTTTCAAATCGGCAACACCCGAAAAAACGGCCGATATTTGTTCAAAATAAAGATTGGTATATTCCGCAATCAAACGCGCAATCGTGGTTTTTCCGCATCCCGGAGGTCCCCATAATATAAAAGAGGTGATTTTGCCGGATTTTATCATTCTTCCCAGCGGAGCGTTTTCGCCCACCAAATGATCTTGTCCGACAACTTCCTCCAATTTTGTCGGGCGCAATCTGTCGGCCAACGGCCTTTTAACATTTGCAGAAAACAAGGTATCTTCCATTTATTTTTCCTTACCGCCCGCGAGATTGCATCATCATCTTTGCTTGTTCTATTTTTTCTTTGATTTGTTCTTTGTTTTTATTGTCTTCAGAACGTTGTTCTTCTTTTCTTTGTTCTAAAACTTCTTTTTTGTATTCTTCTATGGATTTTCTCAATTCTTCGGTATTATCTTCTTTTGATACGTTTTTATCGTCTTTTTTATTATCGGTTTTTTCGTCTTCGGGAGCATCTTTTTTAAAGCTGTTCACAATATCTTTACCCATTTTCAAAAGGTCTTTCATTGAAGTACCGCTTTTGGTTGTATCCCAGTCAAAACTTCCCCGGCTGTGAAAGAAAGCGGTAAAATCAATACCTTTCATTTTTTTCTTTTTCTTGCCTTTTTTCGGAGCCAATATTTGTTTTAACTCTTCCGGTGTCGGCATATGACCGATAGCTTGTTCTATTTGCGCCGGTGAAATAACGCATTCGCTCAAATCAAGTTCATAAACATTAACTCCGAAGAAACTGCAACCGGTAAAATCTACGCCTTTCAAATTTACTTGGGTTAAATCAATGCGCGATAAATCCAATAATGTAAGATTCAGTCTTCTTAAATTAAGTTTATAAGGATAATATAAAGCCAGATATTCAACCAGTTCCTGCAGTTCTTCAATAGTAATATTATCTAAGTCGGCATCAATAAGTATGGCATCTTGCAAGTCAGCATCCTGCAAAGTAACGCCATGCATTCTTGCGCCGGTAAAATTGGTCCCTATAAGTTTAGCACCGGTAAAAATCGCTCCGTCAAGAATACAATTACTTAAATCCGCACCGCTTAAATCTACATTGGTAAAATCAACATTTTTCAGGTTTGCACCTTTTAAGTTTATTTCCTGCATGTTGCTGCCACTGAAATCGGCATTTTCAAAGTTTTCTCCGGCAAAATTTCCACCTTGCAGCATCTTTCCCGTAAATACTATTCTTTTACCTATTTTACCGTCTTCATATTTATTTATTTGTTTGGAAATTGCTTGCCAAGATTCATTTTGACGCAAAATATCTTCGGCTTTTTCTTTTACCGTTTTTTCTTTATTGAGAGGATGTTTTTCAATATAACTGACCATTTGTTAATTCTCTGAAAACAAACATGGTGTTATTCTAAAATATATTTTTTCAATTTACAATTATTATTTGTCTTTTTTTAAGCAGAACAAAATTATAAAAACGCTCGGTAAGCTCATAAAACCGGAGATTATGAAAAATATAACCCATCCGTAATTGGGAAAAGCTGTTTCCGCATATTCATAAACCACTCCGCTGGTGGCCGAAAACAAATCACGAGAGAGACTCATAACCGAAGATAATAAGGCATATTGCGTCGCTGTATATAATTTGTTACACAGTGAAGAAATATAAGCAACAAAAGCTGTTGTCGCCAACCCGGATGACAAATATTCCAAGGCAACTATAACCATAAATAACGGCATATTATGCCCGTAATACGCTTGCACGTAAAACAGCATTGTTGTTATACATTGTGTAAAACCGAACAATAACAAACTTTTACGCATGCCCAGTTTTAACACGACTATTCCGCCCAATAAACCACCGATAATCGTCATTATTATGCTGTAAATTTTTGTTACAAAAGCTATTTCTTCTTTGGTGAAACCCATATCATCATAAAAAGGATTACTCATCGGTCCGAAATACGAATCACTTAATCGGTAGGTAAAAATAAAGGCTAAAATCCAAAACCACTTTTCATTTTTAAGAAAATTTTTAAAAGGATTTATAAGCGAATTATTAAAAAATTCTTTTATGTTTTTCGTGTCAAAATTTAATATTTTATATTCATATTTTACGGCTTCTTTAGAACAAATAATTGCCGCCATACCGATTAAAATACCGAAAGACATTACAACATAAACGGCTGACCATGAAATTTTGGAAGCCAAATAAATAGCACCCGCTCCCGAAAAAATCAATCCTAATCTGTAACCCAAAACAAAAATTGCCACACCCGAAGAAAGTTTCTCCGGTTCATCATTAAAAGATTCTACTCTGTAAGCATCTAATATAATATCCTGCGTTGCCGATAAAAAACTGGTAATAAAAGCAAAAACCGCTATTAAACCTAAATGCTGTTGCGGATTGACCGTTGACATTAAGAATATTGCCACACCCAAAAGAATCTGTGTTATTATTGCCCAAGACCGCCGTCTGCCCATTTTATATAAAAAAGGTATTTTAACATTATCGACGATAGGCGACCACAACCATTTCAAAGAATAAGGTATTTTAACCAAAGATATTGCACCTATTGATGCATAAGCAATTCCGTAATCTTTTAATAAAAAGCTCAATGTTCCGAAAACCAAAGGCAGCGGAAATCCGCTTGAAAAACCTAATAATAACATACTTATCATACGTTTATTAAAATAAATATCCGCTATATCTTTAAAGTATTTAATCATTTTTTGTTTCGTCTTCCAACCAAAGAGCATTTTTCAGTTTTTTTTGCAAAAACATCTCATTTTCTGCCAGTTCTTCCGCCAATAAAGAAAAATGCCTTTCTTTTACCATAATATTTTCTGTTTTTATTTTATTTTTCTTATCGCTTTTTATATTTTCAAATTTTATTACCGGCTCGTCTCCGCCCAATAATTGCAGATAGACCTCTGCCAACAATTGAGCATCAAGCAAAGCTCCGTGATAAGTTCTGGCTGAATTATCTATATTAAATCTTTTACACAGCGCATCAAGATTATTTCTGGCTCCCGGAAATTCGTTTCTGGCAATTGCCAAAGTATCAACAACTCTATCCCAATCATAAGTTTCAAAACCGGCTTTTTTGAGCTCATAATTTATAAAATTCATATCAAATTGAGCATTATGAGCCACAAAAATACCGTCATCTCCCACAAAATCTACCCATTTTTGAGCAATTTCAAAAAACTTAGGTTTATCGGCCAAAAATTCATTGGTTAAGCCGTGTACTTTAACCACTTCTTCCGGTACATCTCTTTCCGGATTTATATATTCATGAAAAAATTTTCCCGTCGGCAAATGATTTATAAGTTCTATTGCTCCTATTTCCACCAGTCTGTCACCGGTTTCCGGATTTAACCCCGTTGTTTCCGTATCAAAACAAATTTCTCTCATTATAAAATCTCTTCTATAAATTTAATCAATTGAACTTTATTAATTCCATAAGAATAGCCGGTATTTATTACTATATCCGCTTTTTCTTTTTTTATTTTCTGGCTTTCCTGATTTTTTATAATATTTTCAAAATCAGTCTCAGACACGTTATCTCTTTTCATAACTCTTTGTTTTTGAATATTTTTATCTACATCAGCCACTATTATATAATCACAGTAAATATCCCAATTCATTTCAAAAAGCAACGCCACATCCAAAAACAAAATTTCATTTTTAATACTGTTTTTTCTTATTAATTGTTTTAATTTTTCTTTTAAGAGAGGATGTATTAAAGCTTCTAATTTTTTGAGTTCTTTTGTATCATCAAATACCAGATTTCTCAGTTTTCTGTTATTGAAAACATCTTTTTCAAATACGGCCGGAAAATTATCTTTTATAATTTCCAAAAAACTCTATTTTTTATATAAATCACGAACCCAAATATCCGGATTATAAACACCAAAACCCAGCTTTCTGATTATATCAGCCAGATAAGTTTTGCCGCAACCTATAGATCCCGTAATTCCTATAATTTTCATTTAATATCAATATTCAAAAACTTAGCTTATTTATACACAAACTCACAATTATCTGTGTATAAAAAACCTCCTCTTGAAATTTTTAGCAAAATATATACATATTGTAAAAATCATAAAAACAGTTATTAACATGTTAATAAAAAAATTAACATGATGTTTATAGTGTTTATAACTATCTTAAACATATGAAAAAATAAAATTTTATTTATAAATAAAAAGAATAAATTTGTTTATAAAAAACAATAAACAGAATAAACAGGTATATATAATAACAATAATCTATTTTTAAATATATGTATTGTAAAAAATTTTGTGAAAAACTATTTGACAAATGCAAGTGTTTTTAATATAAAGTCTCCATAAATCATTTTGATTTGTCCTATATTTAAATTTCAATCAAATAAAGGTTATCATGCATTTAAAAGAACTTAAGGAGAAATCTCCGACTGAGTTATTGACTCAGGCAGAGGATTTGGGAGTTGAAGACGCATCATCAATGCGTGTTCAGGATTTAATTTTTGCCATAATGAAAAAACTGGCCGAAGATGATAAAGTTATCTGCGGTGATGGTGTTATTGAAGTTATGCAAGACGGTTTCGGTTTTTTACGTTCTTCAAAATCCAATTATCTGGCCAGTGCCGATGATATTTATGTTTCGCCGGCGCAGGTTAAAAAATACGGTTTAAGAACCGGTGATACGGTTGAAGGTGAAATTCGTGCACCGAAAGAAAATGAACGTTATTTTGCCTTAACTAAGGTTAATACCATCAATTTTGATGATCCTGAAAAATCCAAATTAAGAGTTAATTTTGATAATCTGACACCTTTATATCCGACAGAAAAACTTAATTTTGATATTATTTGCGGTGATAAAGATTATACTACCAGAGTTATTGATTTAATTTCACCGCAGGGTAAAGGACAGCGAGGTTTGATTGTAGCGCCGCCACGTACCGGAAAAACAGTTATGTTGCAAAATATAGCTCACGCTATTTCCACAAATCATCCGGAAATATATTTAATGGTATTGCTTATTGATGAACGTCCGGAAGAAGTTACCGATATGACTCGCTCCGTAAAAGGCGAAGTTATTTCTTCAACTTTTGATGAGCCGGCAACCCGCCATGTGCAAGTTGCAGAAATGTGCATAGAAAAAGCCAAACGTTTGGTGGAAAATAAAAAAGATGTGGTTATTTTACTTGATTCCATAACCCGTTTGGGAAGAGCTTATAATGCGGTTGTACCGTCTTCCGGTAAGGTGCTTACCGGCGGTGTGGATGCAAATGCTTTACAACGTCCGAAACGAATTTTAGGTGCGGCTCGTAATATTGAAGAAGGCGGTTCATTAACCATTATTGCCACGGCCTTGATAGATACGGGTTCCCGCATGGATGAAGTTATTTTTGAAGAGTTCAAAGGTACGGGTAATTCGGAAATTATATTGGATAGAAAATTAACCGATAAACGTTTATTCCCGACCATTGATATCACACGTTCCGGTACCCGTAAGGAAGAATTGTTGGTAGATAAAGCCACTTTGACCAAAATGTGGGTTTTGCGTCGGGTATTGATGCAAATGGGAATGACCGACGGTATGGAATTTTTGCTCGATAAACTGAGAAATTCCAAAGATAACGAAGATTTCTTCCAAAATATGAACTCATAAAATATATAAAATCCTTGCATTTTATATAAGGTTGTTTAATATTAACTCTGCAGACGGGAGACTGTCTGCGGAGTATCACATCTCCTCTCAAAAAAATAATTCCTCTATGGAGGAGCCGGCTGAATATATTGAATAAGCCGGACTGATTTTGAGCAGTTGTGAACTCCTCCACCTTAAAGAGTTTTTAAGGTGGTTTTTGTTTTAATGAACAAAATAAAGGAGTTTTTAGATGAAGCAAAAAAACGGTATAATAGATAAACAAACCTTAAACGATATAGGTTATGAACTCTGGAAATCCAGAAAAGAAAAAAGACTTTATATATATATCAAATAGAAAAGAAAACGGCAATTCCCGCAAAAGTAATTGATGGTATGGAATCCGGACGCTTTATACAATTTAAATGGTTACGAAAATTATTGTCTTTTTATAATAAACAGTTACGAATAAGCTGTGAAAATATTAAAAGCGATTTATAAAATAAAAAAGCCGCCTTAAAAAAGACGGCCTTTTTTGCAGTTGCTTAAAATTAAGCAGCTTTGTTTTCTTTGTGTTCCTTTTGGGTTTTGCCGTATTTAACCGCAGCTTGAGCAGCAGCCAAACGAGCAACCGGTACACGGAACGGCGAGCAGGATACATAATCCAAACCACATTGTTGGAAAAATTCAATGGATTTAGGATCACCGCCGTGTTCACCGCAAACACCTAACAACAAGTCAGGGTTGGTTTGACGACCGTATTCGCAAGCACGTTTAACCAATTTACCCACACCATCAACATCGATAGAGGCAAAAGGATCGGCAACATAAATGCCTTTAGAACGATAACAATCTAAGATAGCACCGGTATCATCACGGCTCATACCCAAAGTTGTTTGAGTTAAGTCGTTTGTACCGAATCCGAAGAATTTCGCGGAAGCGGCAATTTCTTCAGCCATCAAAGCGGCACGCGGTAATTCAATCATCGTACCAACTTCATACTCAATAGACTTGCCTTTTTCGGCAAAAATCTTTTGAGCAGTGCTGTCTATTATGCTCTTAACAATATCTAATTCTTTTTTGGAACCGATTAAAGGAACTTCAATTTCCGGAGTTACTTTAACGCCTTCATCACGGCATTCCATGGCAGCTTCCAAAATAGCACGGGTTTGCATTTCGCAAATTTCCGGATAGGTTACAGCCAAACGGCAACCGCGGTGACCGAGCATCGGGTTCATTTCATGCAAAGAATTGGAACGATTCTTAACTTCGGCCAAGGTTTTACCCATTTTGTCAGCCAATTCCTGCATTTCCGCATCAGTGTGCGGCAAAAATTCATGCAACGGCGGGTCCAACAAACGAATAACTACCGGATAACCGTTCATAGTTCTGTATAATTGTTTGAAGTCTTCCTTCTGATAAGGCAACAAATTAGCCAAAGCCGCACGGCGACCTTCTTCATTATCAGATAAAATCATGGTACGCATATCGGAAATACGTTTCGGATCAAAGAACATGTGTTCCGTACGAGCCAAACCGATACCTTCGGCACCAAATTCAACAGCCTGTTTAGCATCAGCCGGAGTTTCGGCATTAGCACGAACATGCATGGTGCGGATTTCATCAACCCATCCCATAAAGCGACCGAAATTACCGGAATTTGTATCAGGTTTAACAGTCGGAATGGCACCGTTAATGATTTGACCTTTAGCACCGTCCAAAGATACCCAATCACCTTCTTTAATTACCACACCGGACTTTGTTGACATAGTCTTAGATGCATAATCAATGGTAATATCCGTAGAACCGGAAACGCAAGGAGTACCCATACCGCGAGCCACAACGGCAGCGTGAGAGGTCATACCGCCACGAGCGGTAATAACACCTTGAGAAGCATGCATACCGCCGATATCTTCCGGAGAAGTTTCGTTACGGATTAAGATAACTTTTTCACCCTTAGAAGCCCAAGATTCCGCATCTTCAGCACAGAATACGGCGCGACCGACGGCAGCACCAGGAGAAGCCGGCAAACCGACAGCAATAACTTTCTTTTCAGCTTTCGGATCCAACATCGGGTGCAACAACTGATCCAATTGATCAGCACCAACGCGCATAATGGCTTCTTCTTTGGTAATCAAACCTTCGTCAAACATTTCAACAGCCATTCTTACGGCAGCGGCAGCAGTTCTCTTACCGTTACGGCATTGTAACATCCACAATTTGCCGTGTTCAATGGTAAATTCCATATCCTGCATGTCTTTATAGTGAGATTCCAAAGCGTTACGAACATCAACCAATTGCTTATAAAGATGCGGCCAAACTTCTTCCAAAGAATTGCCTTTACCTTCAGAGGACATCGGTTGCGGTGTACGAATACCGGCCACCACGTCTTCGCCTTGAGCGTTAATTAAATATTCGCCGTAATATACATTTTCACCGGTAGCCGGGTCACGAGAGAAGCAAACACCGGTAGCCGAATCATCACCGGCATTACCGAATACCATGGTTTGTACGTTACAAGCCGTACCCCAATCGCCAGGGATGTTGTTTAATTTACGATAAGTAACGGCACGAGCAACATTCCAAGAACCGAACACGGCACCGATACCGAGCCATAATTGTTCCCAAGGATCTTGCGGAACAACTTTACCTAATTTTTTACCGATTTCTTTATATTGAGAAACCAATTCTTTCAAATCTTCGGTTGTCAAATCGGTGTCCGATTTATAACCCTTAGATTTTTTCATATTTTCCAAAGCGCCTTCATATTCATCCAAGTCAGCGCCCAAAACCACATCGGAGAACATTTGAATAAAACGACGATAAGAATCGTAAGCAAATCTTTCGTTTCCGGAAGAAGTAGCCAAACCTTTAACACTTTCATCATTTAAACCCAAATTCAAAACCGTATCCATCATGCCCGGCATGGAAATTCTGGCACCCGAACGAACGGAGAATAACAACGGATTGCTGGAATCACCGAACTTCTTACCCATAATTGCTTCAACACCGGCAACAGCGGCCTTAACCTGATCTTTTAAATCAGACGGATAAGTGTTGTTGTTGGCATAATAGTATGTGCAAACTTCTGTTGTAACCGTAAATCCCGGAGGAACAGGCAAGCCGACTCTGTTCATTTCTGCCAGATTGGCACCTTTACCGCCCAGGAGATTACGCATGTTGGCATCGCCTTCAGCTTTGCCGTTTCCAAATGTATATACCCATTTACTCATGGTTATTTAAGCTCCTAGCTATAAGTTAAAACACAGCTGCAGTTCTTTGCAGAGCCGCAACTAAAATTAAAAAGAAATTTCAATTTGCCACAAATGTATATCACAAATTATTTTTGTTCAAGAAAAATTTGCCGTTTTAAAATAAAAAAAGCAGATTTTTCAATCTGCTTTTGCTTAAAAAATTAAATTGCTTTTTCTTTTGCAAGAATATCGGTCAATTTTTTATTGGCTTCTTCCAAAGAACAATTACTGAAAACCGAAACTTCGCTGGCCAATCTTTCAACCGCCTGCTCATAAATCTGGCGTTCGCTGTAAGATTGTTCGGCAATATTTTCGTTGCGATACAAATCACGAATAACTTCGGCAATGGCGACCGGATTTCCGGAGTTTATTTTGTTTTCATATTCCTGAGCGCGGCGCGACCACATAATTTTGCGCACCTTCGCTTTACCTTTTAAGGTATTGAAAGCTTCATCCATTATTTTAGAATCGGAAATCTTACGCAAACCCACATTCTGAATTTTTGCGGTCGGAATTCTCAAAGTCATTTTATCTTTATCAAAATTAACCACCAACATTTCCAACTCGGTTCCCGCAATATTTTGCTTGGTAACATCGGAAATTTTACCTACGCCGTGAGTCGGGTAAACCACATATTCGCCGGTATTGAAAGTTAAAATCGGTAATTTTTTCACACTCATATTTGCCTCTGTATAATAAAATTTTTTTGTAACACAAAGAAGAATATATCACATTTTTAAAGGCAAATCCAGTAGAAAAATAAAAAATTTTTATTTAATTTTCGGAAAACCGTCGGTTTGGCGCAAAGCCTCCGATACGGCCATAGCCGCGGAAACCGCCATATTTATTGAGCGAGCGGTAGGATTCATGGGTATTAAAAGACGGGCATCGGCTGTTTGATGAACGTTTTCCGGCACGCCGGCGCTTTCCCGGCCCATCAGTATTATATCGTTTTTTTGAAACTTAAAATCGGTAAACGGCATTTCGGCATGGGTGGTTAAAAGAATTATTCGACCATATTCGTCAGGATGATTTTGGCGATATTGCAAAAAATCTTCCCACGAGTCGTGCCGCTTGTAGTTTGAGAATTCCAGGTAATCCATACCGGCGCGACGCATGGCTTTTTCATTAAAAATAAAACCGCAAGGTTCAATAATATCCAAAGCCAAATCCAAACAGGCACCCAGCCGTAGCAGGGTGCCTGTGTTTTGAGGAATATCCGGTTGGTATAAAGCTAACCGCATCGGAATTATTTTTCAGCAGCCATTTCGGCTTCTTTAGCTTTTTTTGCCTGATACAAAGCCACAAAATCAATCGGGCTGAGCATCATAGGAGGCAAGCCGGCTTCAGCAAGGCTGTTAGAGATAATGCTGCGAGCATAAGGGAACAACAAGCGCGGCAATTCAATGTACAATACCGGCTCAACATGTTCGGCAGGAACATTAACAGCAGCAACAGCAGCATAAGTCAATTCAATAATAAAGAATTTCTTTTCACCCAAATTGGCATCCAATTTAACTTTCAAATCAACATTGAAATTGCCGTCATCCAATTTTTTATTGCTGATGCTTATATCAACATGGATATTCGGAGCTTGATTTATTCCGCGGAAAATTTCCGGTGCCAAAGGAATTTCCAAAGACAAATCCTTAATGTACTGAGTATGTACAATCAAGGCCGGCAGATTTTGCTGCGGATTGGCTGCAGGTTGTTCTTCTGTTTTTGTTTCTTTTTCTTTTTTCATGTTTTTTCTCCTTTTGTTTTTTTTATACACATAATACGAAAAATTGAATACGTCAAATATTTTATGTTGATAAAATTTTTAATTGTTATTATATTCGTCATTGAAAAGAGAGGAAAAAGCATGATATCATTCGTAGATATAATATTTTTGACACTGCTGGTGGTTTTTATAATTTCGCGGCTTTACGGAATTTTCGGAACGCACGGAAGCGAGAAAAACATTAAGGTGGTTGTAAAATCGCTGGATAAAGAATCCGAAGAAAAATTGGTTGAAAATATAACGAAAATAATTAAAGAAACAAGCAAAAACAACAAGATAGCGGAAATTGACGGGAACAATTTATCCGATACGGAAAAAGATTTAATAAAAATACCGAGTTTCGATAAAGAACGTTTTCTGCAAGGGGCGTGCCGGGTTTTTGAATTGGTTTTAAGCGCTTTCGGTTCCGGCAATATTGAAACGGTTAAAGGTTTGATGAATAAAAAAGTTGCCGATGCCTTAAATGATGTCATTTCTTTCAGAAAAGAGAATAAAATAACGGCGGAAATTGAGTTTATCGGCTTTGATAAAACCGAGATAAAAAATGTTAAGTTGTTGAAAAACAGCGTAAAAATTGTTGTTGAATTTAACAGTGAACAAATAAATATTTTGAAAGATGTTAAAGGCAACGTTTTGGAGGGTGATGAAAATTTTGTGCAAAAAATCACCGATATTTGGACTTTTGAAAGATCTCTCAATGCAAAAAATAACAACTGGGTTTTGGTCTCCACAAAGAAAAATTCTTAAATTTGTTTGTTGCGGGGCCTTGTGTTTGGCTTTGTTCGGCTGCTTTAAAGGTTCGGAACAGGTTGGAAAGGGCAAGTTGCAACTGAAAAAAGTCTCTTTTTCTTCTTTGCCGGGATGGTCGAAGGAAAATTTTGCGGAAATCATACCGGTTTTTTCCAAAAACTGTGCGGGATTAAAAGAATACGGCAAAAAAGAAAATGCAACGACTCAAATAAATATATCGCCGACGGAATATGAAAAAATTTGTGAGAGGTTTGCGAAGCAAAAACCGAATAATTCAGCGAAGATGAAGAAATTTATCGAAAAAGAATTTGCGGTTTATCAAATTTCCGACGGGGATAATACGCAAGGAAAATTTACTTCTTATTATGAAGCGGAAATTAAGGCTTCTTTTGAGAAAAGCGCCAAATACAAATATCCGGTTTACGGAAAGCCGAAAGATTTGGTGGAAATAAACCTGCGTGATTTTGGTAAAGATTTGCCGGACAGCCGTTTGGTCGGCAGAGTGGAAAACGGGCGCTTTGTTCCATATTATAAGCGGAATGATATTGAAAACAAAGGCATTGATGCTCCGATAATTATGTGGGGCGATGATTTGGTTGACATTCATTTTATGCAAATTCAGGGCTCGGCGGTGGCTCATATGGATGACGGCTCGGAGATCCGAATCGGTTATGCCGATAATAACGGCCATAAGTTTAAGGGAATCGGCAGTATTCTTACGGAAAAGAAACTTATTAAGCCTGGAGAGGCTTCCATGCCGAAAATTCGCGAATGGCTGCGCAAGAATCCGGAAAAAGCCTCAAAAATTATGGCCGAGAATGAACGTTTTGTATTTCAAAGATTGAGCGATGCCGACGGACCGGTGGGGGCTTTCGGTGTATCTTTAACGGCCGGCCGGAGCTTAGCGGTTGATAACGGCTATATTCCTTTGGGAGCAATGATGTGGCTTGATACCAAAGATCCGGATAAAAGAAATTTGCAAAAAATTGTGTTTGCGCAAGATATCGGCGGTGCCATAAAAGGCGTGGTACGGGGCGATTATTTTTGGGGACACGGCGAAGAAGCCCTAAAAGAAGCCGGGCGGATGAATTCGGCCGGCGGATATTATATTTTTGTGCCGCAAAATACGGAAATAAAGGCAAAGTAAATGCCGGTTTCAAAAGATGACAGTGATTTTTGGCTTGAAACGGTAAAAGATGTTAAAAAAAGCCGGGATAATACCGTACCGACGGTTTTAAAAGCCAAAAAAATTCCGCAAATCAAAGAACATAAAGCTTATGCAACAAAGCAGGATTTTTCTGATTATTCGAAAGCTTTGGAAGATGCCGAATTCGGCGGTATAGATAATGCAACACTGAAAAAGTTTAAAAAAGAAGAATTCAAAATCGAAGGGGTTTTGGATTTGCACGGTTCAACGGAAAAAGCCGCTTTTGAGCAAGTAGAAGATTTTATTGTTCGCAGTTATAATCAAAACAAAAGATGTGTTGTTATTGTTACCGGCAAAGGTTTGCGAGTAAACGAAGAAGATATTTTTGCCGAGAGGGGAGTTTTGCATAAACAAGTGCCGCAATGGCTGAATTTGCCGCATTTGAGGGCGCTGATTTTGATTTATAAACACCCTTCGGAGCGACTTGGCGGCGAAGGCGCTTTATATATTTTATTGCGTCGAAATAAGGATATTTAAAAAATAACAATACTAGGCTTTTTCGTTGGGAATAAGCGGATAATTTTGCCAATTTTTCAGGTTATAATGCCACCACTCGTGCGGTATGGATTCAAAGCCGACACTTTCCATTAAA
>JAGDBT010000072.1 GCA_017958895.1 Alphaproteobacteria bacterium
AGCACAATATAGCGATTTTCTTCGGCAATAAAATTATTGCGTATGTAATTAAGGGTTTTGAGAAGAAAATGTTTCAAGTTATTGCTTTCGGATAAAATTTAAGATTGCCGCGGCGGCATTATCACTCGGTATTTGCTCACCCATTCCCAAAATTTTACGAACTTGCTCAAATCCTTCGATTTGCGAGTTATAAAGAGGCTGTTTTTCTATAAGCTGCCGCATATAAAAAGCAATATTTTCCGGATTGCAGTGATTTTGCAACAATTCCGGTACAATCAAACGATTAAGCAGAATATTACTGAGATTGATAAAGCGGAAATGCAAAAAATTTCTTACCAATAATTCCGTAAGTTTCGGAACTTTGTAAGCCACAATATGCGGCACTTTGACAATAGCCAATTCCAAGGCGACCGTACCGGAAGCGGCAATCGCGGCATCGGCATCTTGAAAAGCACTACGACGTTCTTGTTCACCTTCAACAACCAGAGCAGGTACGGTTGAGTTTGCAAGCATTTTCTTTACCCGGGCGGCCACAGTGCTGACGGTCGGCAAAACATAAACAAAGTCAGGATATTCGGCGGATAATTTATGAATAGCATTTAAAAAGTCCGGCAGAAGATTCTTGACTTCATTGTGGCGAGAACCAGGCAATATGAGCATAATTCGCTTATCGGCCGGAATATTATGGCGCTCACGGAATGTCCCTTTCGGGGCGGCATTGACAACGGCACTTTCAATAACCGGATGTCCGACAAACACCGCCGGAAGATGGTTCGGGATAAAATATTGCGGCTCGTTAGGAAATAAAGTGAGCAACAAATCAATATATTTATACATGGTCCGGGCGCGTTTCTTTTTCCAGGCCCAGACTTGCGGGGCAACATAGTGAACTTGCGGAATATTAAGATGAAGTTTGCGAATTTTTTTATGAATACGAGCGCAAAAACTCCAACTGTCTATGGTGATTATTACATCAGGTTTCAGGCTTTTGATTTCCGCGATGGTTTGATTCATTCTTTTCAAAATTCTCGGGATACTGGGAATAACTTCCATTATGCCCATAACGGCCAGTTCACTTATATCAAACAGCGATGAAAAACCCAAAGCTTTCATGCTGTCACCGCCGATACCGAAAAATTGCGCATCTTTGTCTTTGCGACGCAAAGCCTCAATCAGTCTGGCACCTAAAGCATCTCCCGAAGGTTCTCCGGCAATTAAATAATATTTCATGCCAAGTCCTCCTCTTCGGGAACAATGCCGACAATGAAAATACCGTATTTGTTGGCCAAAGCAATAGTTTGCGCCTCATTGACAATTAAGGCATTTCCGGCATGTATGGCAATACCGCGCATACCGGCTTTGTGCAGATTTTCAACTGTTGATTCGCCGATGGTCGGTAAATCAACCCGCATATCTTGTTGCGGCTTACGTAATTTTACCAAAACACCGCCGACTCCTTTGCGTTTATATTCCGCACAACGATTTATAAGTCTGTCGGTTCCTTCAATTCCCTCAAGCCCGAGAACAAGTCCCTGTTGAACGATAACCGATTGTCCGACATCAAGTCTGCCTAATTGTGAGGCTACTTCCATGCCTCTTTTTATATCGGCGAGAGCCTGTTTATCGGGTTTGCGTTTTGTTAATAGTCCCTGTTTTACCAATAATTCCGGCAAAACATCCTGAATTCCCACCACTCTGAAATTGTCGCTTTCTATTTCTCTGATAATGGCGCGCAAAATGCCGTCATCACCAAGCGATTTAAGTCCGATACGAGCAATAAAAGCGGCAGTACGTAAATCCGGCAATAAATCGGTAAAACTCGGACGGTTAATAGTTCCTATCATTATAATTTCGTTGACTTTTTGTTCACCGAATATTTTGAAACCGGTTCCGGCTTGACCGAGACGTATCCATTTGTGAGGAATTTCCGGTGTAAAGAAAGAACGGTCGGCATTGTTTTCAATGGCCAGCACGGAATAAGGACGGTTTGTTTTTTGACAATGCTCTATCAACAGGCGCGGTAAAACTCCTCCGCCGGCAATTATTCCTAATTTTTTTGTTTCCGTATTCATATATTTTTTCCAATTGTTTCAGAGATATTTTTTAACCGCGGATATGATGTGTTCAACGGTAATGCCGAAATATTCGTACACCTGTGAACTCGGCCCGGAAGCACCGAAGTCGGTTAATGCAATAATTTCACCGTTATCGCCGACATATTTTTTCCATCCGTAGTCCGAAGCCGCTTCAACGGCAATACGAGGTTGATTGCCGAGAACGGTATTTTTATATTCCGGTGACTGAATGTCAAACAATTCGCAACACGGCATTGAAACCACATTAACGGCAATATTTTCTTCAGCCAGTTTCTTTTGTGCTTCAACCGCCAGTGAAACTTCCGTTCCGGTAGCAATAATTGTGGCAACCGGTTGTTTTGGAGCGGCCGATATTATGTAGGCACCTCTGGCAGTGAGATTTTCAGCGCACGAAGTACGAAGAGTAGGTACTCCCTGACGTGATAATGCCAAAATGCTCGGAGTATGCTCGTTTTCGATTGCCAATTGCCAAGCTTCTGCCGTTTCTATAATATCGCAAGGGCGGAAAGTGTTTATATTAGGCATTGCCCGATATGAAGCCAAATGCTCAATCGGCTGATGCGTAGGACCATCTTCACCGACCCCGATTGAATCATGTGTTAAAACATAAATGGCGCGAATTCTCATTAAGGCGGCCAATCTCATGGCCGGGCGCATATAATCGGAGAAGACAAAGAAAGTGCCTCCGTAAGGAATAACGCCGCCATGCAAACTTAAGCCGTTCATTATGGCTCCCATGGCATGTTCACGAATTCCGTACATTATGTTGTTGCCGTTATAATCTTGCGCAGTGATGGTTTTCATGCCTTCAACAAAGGTAAGATTTGAGGCGGCCAGGTCGGCAGAACCGCCGACAATTTGCGGAA
>JAGDBT010000073.1 GCA_017958895.1 Alphaproteobacteria bacterium
ACATGATGGTGGCACCGTGCAACGGATTGTTGTAGTATTCGTCTTCAATTTCTTCCCCACTGATATCGAACGGCAGGCACAGCGTGTTCCAGTCACCATCACGGTAGAGCGTGCGGCCGTAGAGCATGATGTCGCAGGCGGAGCCGACGTAGAAGAGGGCAGCGAGGCGGTCGGCGTTCTTATAGCCGGTGGGCTGCTGGCTGTCGTCGTCGAGCAGGATATAGTTGTCGACGATGAAGGGGATGCCAGGCTCCAGCGTCTTACCGCGGAGGTCGCCCTTGTTGGCGGTAATGTTGCCTTTGAGAGCCGTGAAGTCGTTGTAGAGCGTCTGGCCGGACTTCACGCTGATGGTGCTGGCAGAGTAGCTGCTGGCTTTGATGCGGTCGGTGGCGCTGGTCCAGCCCAGAGTGATGGTGCCGTTGGTTAGGATTCCTGAGTTGCGGTCGCCGCCAGTGGCGGTGACGTTACCACCGTTGATGGTGACGTTGCCGTAGACGGAAGAGATACCGTTACCAAACTGGTAGCCGCTGGTGGCTCTGACGGTGCCGCCGTTGATGGTGACGGAGTTGTCGCTGGTGATGCCGTTGCTACCCGTGGAGTGAGCAGTGACGTTACCGCCATTGATGGTCAGCGTTCCGTTGTCGTCGATAGTGCCATATGAATCTACCTTGATGGCTGCTCTGCCCTCTGCCGCGAGGCTGCCGGTGCCTTGGCTCTGGCCGTAAATGACGAGGTTGCCATCGACCGTGAGAGGCCACCTTCCGCTGAGGGTGAGCGATGCACCGTCGCAGAGGATGAGGCGGGCGGCACCATTGAAACTTAGGGCGCCGTCGCCAGTGTTGGTGATGCTGACGTTGCCGCTGGCGGCGAACCAGTGCTCCTCGTCCATTTTGCCGAGGCTGACGGTGCTGCCCGTGCTGCTCTCCAGGAAGGTGACTTCTGCATAGGCCTTGCGCTGTTCCGTTCCGTTCTCGTCGATGTAGGTGACGGCGACGGGGCCGGTGGCGCTAGCAACAACCTCGGCGTCAAAGGCAGGCATCTGGAAGGTGGCCTGACCGTTGGCATCGGGATTGATGGAGAAGCTCTGTGCGGTACCATCGTTATATTCCACATTGTAGGCTGTGGGGCTGTAGGTAATGCCGCCACTGACGTACTCTGCGCCAAGAACGCTGAGGGTGATGTCATTGCCTGCAACAGCGGTGGGAACATATATCACACCATCGTAGTAGAGGGCGTTGCCGTCGTAGGCTGTGCCGTAACGCTTGATGCCGTCGTATTTGTAGGTCTGAGCGGCATCGCCTGCAGGAGCCACGGTGACATCGGTGCCGGCGCTGATGGTATAGGCATCGCTCGGGGCAGCATTGCCGCCCACGGTGCAGCCATGGTGGTAGTTGTTGGTGTGGGTGCCGTCAACATATCCTGCAATGGCGCCGTTATATTCGACTACAGGCACGGTAGTGCCGATGGCGAGGCAGTCGGAAATGTTGCCGTTGAGGAAGCCTACGATGCCGCCGTAATAATGGATGTTTGTCAGGCCGTTAGCCACGGTGAGGGTGGCGGCGCTAACGCAACCGCTGATGGTGCCGCCATTACAATCGCCGACCACGCCGCCGTGAGAACCGGCAGAGTTGGCTACAGCATGGATGGTGACATCGCTGCCTACGCGGCAGTTTTCCATGATGCCGCCCTGATTATTGTTTTTTACAATATATCCCGCAATGCCGCCGACATATTGCTTACCGGTGATGCGGGCATCGGCCAGGATGACGTTCTTGATGGTGGCACCCAAAGTCTCGCCGAAGAGGCCCTGATAGTTGTCGGCATTGGTGGTGCCAGCCTTGTAGATGCGTATGCCGCTGATGGTATAGCCCTGACCATCGAAGGTGCCGCTGAAGCATTTATTGTAGGTGCCAATGGCGGTGTAGTTGTTCTCTTCGCTGGCGGCATCGTTCCAGTCGGTGGAATGGGTGTAGGTGATGTCGTCGCCCAGACGGAAGAATTTGCCCTCAAAGGCTCTGTAGTCGTTGCCGCCATTCACCTGTGCAGCCAACTGGTCGAGGCCCCAGCTGTCGCTGATGGTGTAGGCCTTCTCGGCCGTACTGCCATCGTTGCCACTGGCCACGCCCCAGAGGTCAGACCACAGCGTCTTACCGGCGAGGGCAGCAATCTGATCGCTGTTCAGCGTTTCGCTATAGGCGGCGCTGCCGTCGGTCATCGTCTGGCCGGACTTCACCTTGATGGCAACGCCATTTTCATAGTTGATGGCATAGCTACTGGCGGTGATGCGGTCGGTGGGGTCGGTCCAGCCCAGGGTGATGGTTTCTTCAGCGTAGATGCCTTTGTCACCGCCAGTGGCATTGACGATGCCGCCGTTGATGGTGACGTTATAACCAAAGATGCCACAGCCACCAGCGCAGGTGGCGGTGACAGTGCCTCTATTGATAGTGATGCCTCTGTTGCCGTTGATGCCATGAATTCCAGTGGCGCTGACGGTGCAGCCATTGATGGTGATGGTGCTATAGGCCATGATACCGTCGGGGCCTCCGTTGGCCGTGATGGTGCCGCCACCTTGGGCCTGGCCATAGATAGTGAGGCCGCCGTTTTGGCCGTAGATGGCATAATAAGAGCTGCTGACAGAGAGCGATGCTCCGTCGCAGACGATGAGGTGGCTGTAGCTGTTCCGGAAACAGAGTTGTCCGTTGATGGTGACATCGCCACTGACCACGTACCAGTTGGTCTGGTCGCCATTGCCGTAGTTACAGAACGTTTCGTTGCTGCTGGTAATCAGGGTGTAGTCACGGCATATTTGCTCCTCGCCATTCTCATCGATGTACGGTACGGCGAGTTTCGCATTGATGGTGACATCCTCGGCGGGCATGGTGAGGGTGTAACTCCACATGCAAGGTTTTTTGCCGGCCTTATCCAAAATAAAGCCGATCATGGCGGTGGTGGTGGTTTTGCCGCTTGTACCGCCGACGGCAATGCCGTAAGCATAGTCATGAAAAATTTCGGCCAATAATTCCGGCCGGGTTTTCATCGGAATATTTTTTTCTTCGGCGGCTTTAATATCCGGAATGGAATCTTCAACGGCCGTTGAAGCACATACAAAATCTAAATCGTCGGTCACGGCCGAACCATCTTGCGGAAAAATCTCTATACCCAAATCCTGCAATTTTTGTTTGTTTTTCAAATCACGTCCCAAATCAAAATTGCGATCTGAACCTCTGATTTGATTACCGCGCAATTTGAGAACTTGCGCCAAACAGCTCATACCGCTGCCGGAAATTCCGCAAAAACTTATTTTTTTCATAACGGCTCCTTATAAATCGTTCAGCAGATTGTTAAATGTATCGTCTTGCTCTTTTTTCATCTCTTGTAAATTTTTGTAGTCGAGAGATAAAAAGGTTTTGGCATTATTGTCAGCGGAAATGCCTAAAGTAACACCGATTTCATCACTCTCAAAAGTTGCGTAAAGAGAAGCGGTTTCTTCCTGCAGTTCTTTTAAGAAATTTTCACCGCCCAACGGTGAAGTGACGGTTTGTTTTATCATTTTGCGATTAGCATTATCCGATTCTTCCGAATCTTCATCTTCCGCCGTATTGTCCTCTTGAGCAGGGACTTCCTGTACATAAATATTTGGCGTGAAAAATTCTTGGTCGTTGCCGTATTTTTGCTTTAAGGCCGTATAATATTTGTTATAAAGAGCCAAAATTTTTGCAGCATTCGGAGTATCTTCCATCGGCGCGCTTTGGGCAAAAATGCACCAAAGTCTGTCTTGCTCGCCGAATACCGCGGCAATAAGCTCAAAAGTTTTTTTATCTTGTTTGGCATTCAAAACCTGATAAACATTGGTGTAATTCTCTCTATTGAGCGGCTTAAAATCAAAGCCCTGCTGTTCCAGTTCGGCTTTGGAAATTCCCCAATATAAACCGAACGGGGCCGATTTGAAAGGCACTTTATCCGCAGTTTGCGGTTGATTATTGTCGGCAACCGAGGCAGTTTCTTGCGCAGAAACGGCAGATTCGGCAGATGGGGTTTCTGCCGGTGCTTCACTCGGAGCTTCTTCCTTGGCGGAAGCATTTTTTTCATGCCACAAACGGCGCTTTTTTTCGCCCTCTTTAAACATTCTCTTTTGGCTGTCGCGTAAATCCAGTTTAAGCGGCTTTTGCGACAGAAGTTTGCGAGCATCATTACGGGCTTTTTGGTCTGTTTCGGCATTATTTACAATTTCGGTAACAATGTCCGGTTGTTCAGTTGTCGCTGTATTTTCAGGATTTTCCGGCTGAGAATCCTGTTTTACGGCGTCGGTGTTATCGGGAGATTCTTCATTGAGCATTTTTGCCACTTCATCTTCATTTTCGGAAGTTGCCGAATTATCAAGCGGCTCGGCGGAACTTTCTTCAGAAGCTGTATTTTCGTTTTCAATAGCGGCATTTTCGGCAGTTTCCGTATTTGTATCTTCAGCGGCAATATTTTCCGGCTGAACAGGCTCGGCCTCTACGTTTTCTTCTTTTATGGGGTTGATTTCTCTCAGCAATTCGTCAAAACCGAAAACGTCCATATAATCTTCTCAAAAATACGGTTGCGGTAAAACTAACAAGGCGGTCAAAATTGATAAAAATGCAAATTTTTTCATGAAATATTCCTTTGATAACCTTAAAAATAAATTGAACAGATGATGTATATGGTTTATCATAAACGGAAAGTGCAAATATTTTATTAAACTAATTAAGTTTGTGAAGCAAAAATGGAAAAAGAGGATATTCAAAATAAGTTACTTAAAATCGGTCGCTCGATTATTCAGGAAAAAGGGGCCGAAGGTCTTACGGCACGCAAGTTGTCGGAAGCTTCCGGTTGTTCGGTCGGGGCAATTTATAACCAATTTTCCAATATGGAGAATTTTGTGGTTATTCAAAATTATATGACTTTGGAAGCTTTGGCAGAAGCTTTAGATAAAAACAAAGAAACCGAGAATCCTTATGCCGATTTGAATGCGTTGGTGCAAAGTTTTGTGAGTTTTGTGAAAAATAACAAGAATCTTTGGTATTTGCTTTATAGCTTTCATCTGCGTCAGAATGACCGTACCTATTCTACTTTTTATTTGCGAAAAGTGGCAAAAATAGCGGGCAAACTTAATTCTTGCCTGCAAAGAGCGGTGCCGGAAGTTGCCGGACCGGAAAGACTGCTTTCGGGGCAGATATTATGGCTGAGTTTGTTTGCGGTAAGTTCTTTTTTAACCAAAGATGCTTTAGCTGATTTATCCAGAGCCGATGAAAATACGATATGTCAGATATTAACGAACACTTATGTGGCCGGATTAACGGTTTTGGCAGATAAGGCGAAAAGCTGAATCAATCTTTTTTATCTGCGGGAGAATCGGCGGCAGCGTGATCGGGTGTTATATTGCCGAGGTTGAAAATTTCTTCTTCTTCATCAAAGGAAAATACATCGTTGGTGCCGTACGAATTTCGGTGTTGCGTTGAGCGCATTTCCGAAAGCGGTTCTTCCACCGTGGTTTTCGGTTTTGCCTCAATCTCACTGACTTTCGGCAAGTTGTCTCTTAAAGCCAAAATATCCGGCGACAAAATATCGGCCGGCTCTATGGTGCCGTCATAACAACTCAAAAGCCAAACATCATAAATCGGATGTTCAACGGCATGGGTGGCCGGCGACGATGAAATCATCCAACCTTTGAAGATGTTTACTTCCTGCCCATCGAGGGTTTTATCCGATATATCGACAAAGGCAAAATTATCAGGCGTTTCTTCAGGTGAACGGGTTTTGCAACTGCGAACGACAATGGAAAGCGAACCAAAGTTTACCGCCCCGTTTACCGGCACATTTATAACATTTACGCGTCCGGTTATTTTATCCATGGCCTGCATTTTGGCCGTATTTTTATCAAGGCTTTTTGCCGCGGCATTGAAGGCCAAAAAAAGTGTAAAAAAAGCGAGGATTAAACAACTATTTTTCATTTTTGTTACCGTTGTCAGTTACCATAAAGATGATTTCACCCACCATATCTTCTAAGGTTTTGTAGTCTTTTGTTTTGCTAAACTTTCCGCCGTCTTGAAGATAGGTTTTGGAAATTCCCGGTTCTATTTTTACGAATTTGTTGCCCATTAAGCCGTCGCTCACAATAGATACGGTGCTATCATCCGGAAGTTTTATATCGGAAGAAATACTGAATATCACTTCAACGGTATAGTCGTCATTGTTGAGGTTTTGGGCAGTTACCGTTCCGACTTTTATGCCGTTGATGCGAACATCAGAACCGATACTCAGTCCGCCCACTTTCATAAACTCTGCTTTCAGGTTATATCCCTTAACAACCTGCAAATCCGATACACGATAAGTAAAGGCCAAAAACAGCAGAGCAATTATCAGCACAACCAATCCCATTATTGTTTCAATAGGTTTTTTTCGCATTTTATTCCTCCGTTGTCTTGTTTTCTGTGTTTTCCGATGTTTTGCGTTTGGCTTTTCCCAGTGCTATTATCCGGTCAACCAACTCTTCCAAAACAATAGCGTCTTGGGTATATGTAAATTCTCCGCCGTCAGGGAAAAAGTCTTCCGATCCGCCAGGTTCTATTTCAATATATTTGGCACCCATAATGCCGGAACTTACAATGGCGGCACTGCTGTCATCGGGAATATGATAGTCATCGCGAATTTTTAAGGTAAGTGTGGCACGAAAATCTTCATCCAAAACAGATTTTTCAATATGTCCCACTTCTATTCCGGCCATGCGAACTTTATCGCCGACCACCAATCCGTCGGTGCGGTTGAAAGTTGCATACAGCGTATAGTCCGTATCTTCTGCATTTTTCCACACATTACGTTGAATGTTAAAATAAACCAGAAAAGCTATGAACAACAATGCCACACTGCTGCCGATAATCAGGTTTTTGGTTTCTTCCTTTGTATAGGTATTCACTTTTTTACTCCCGAGTATTCTCTGCTAATTATTACCTCATTAAAATAAATTTGTCATCAATGTTTTTTATATAATTGCAAAATTTTTATAATATGTTTAATAGATAGTAGGTTTTGGGGCGGAATAAAGAAATGTTGAAAGTTAAGAATGTATCAAAAGTTTTTGCCGGAAAAACAGTTTTAGAGACTGTAAGTTTTGAGCTTAAACCCGGAGGAGTTGTAGCCCTTTTGGGAGAAAACGGCGCGGGAAAATCAACACTGATGAGAATTATGAGCGGTTTTTTTGAACCGGAGACCGGAACGGTTGAATTAGATGAGCTCAATTTACAAAAAAATCGGTTGGAATTTTTAAAAAAAATCGCATATGTGCAAGAAACATCATCATTATACGGTGATATGTGCGTTTATGACTTTTTACGATTCGCTTCGGCTTTAAGAGGATTAGAGACTGAGGAAAGCGAAAAAAGAATAAAGGAACTGGTTAAAATTCTGGATTTACAAGCCGTTTTATTGCAAACCGCAGAAACTCTTTCCAAAGGTTTTAAAAAACGTGTGGAATTGGCCGCCACGCTTATAGGCGGTCCGGAAGTGTTGTTGCTTGACGAGCCTTCCGAGGGTTTGGATCCTAACCAAAAAAGCATTTTACGCACAATAATAAAAGAATATGCCAAAGAGCATATTGTGGTTATTTCAACGCACACATTGGAAGATGTTGAAGCGCTTGCTTCGGAAGTGTTGTTGTTGCATAAAGGAAAGTTAAAAATAAACACCTCTCTGGAAGAATTTAAAACCGGCGCGGGTGATGATTTGTTGGCTTCATTTAGAAAAATTACGCTTGATTGAGGTGAAAAATGTTGCAATTTGCGGCCTTGTTTAAAAAAGAGTTCGGCAGTTATTTCAGAAGTTATTTCGGCTATATAACGTTCGGTTTTTACTTATTTGTTTCCATCGGCTCATCCTTTTATTTCGGATCATATTTCAATATGAAAGACACCGGTTGTTACTCGCTGTTTTATTTGCAACCGTTTATATTGGCCATATTTTTGCCGGCCTTAACAATGAAAGTTTGGTCGGAAGAATATCGCTCCGGTACGGCGGAGTTTTTGCTCACGCAACCGGTGGCATTTGCTAAAACAGTGTGGGCAAAATTGTTGGCTTCGGCTTTGTTCGGAATTCTGATGAGTTTGTTTTTGTTGCCGCTTATCTTTTATACAAGCACAATATTACTGGTGGATTGGGGAAATATTTTTTGTTGCTTTATCGGTTTGTTTTTGTTGATTTCGCTTTTATGTTCGTTGGGGTGTTTTATATCGGCATTGAACAGGCAAATTATAATTTCCTATTTGCTGACCGTGATAATCGGGCTGTTTTGGATAATTTTGCCGTTTACGAAATTATATGAAAATTACACGAACTTCCTGTTTGCGCAAATCGGAATTTCAGAAATTATCTATTTTATTTCTTTTATAGGTTTGGCGGGATTTTTGAATGTATTGGTTTTGTGGTATCGTTTTTCGGCCTTAAAAAATAAAAATTGGAAATTTACTCTTTTCTGCGGATTGGCTTTTCTGGGAACGGTGATACTTAACGGTGTTGCGGGTTTAATGTTCGGGGATTATAAAAAAGATTTTACCTCTCACGGCCAGTATACGCCGGAAAAAATCAGTTTGGAAATTATCGAGCAAATTAAAGAGCCGCTGTTTATCGATGTGTATGTGGCCAAAGATTATCTGGCGCATAATCCTGAAAATTACTATTATTTTCAACAAGTTAAAAGATTTTTGCGCAAATATGAAACGCAATCACGCGGCATGATAAGGCTGCGGGTTGAAGAAGTCAGCGCCTTTTCGGCTTTGGAAAATGAAGTATTGGATAATGATTTATATTTTGAGGAAAATGCCAACGGAAGCAAAAATTATTTCGGGGCCATCATTCATGATGACAAAGGTAAGGGTCTGACGATTAAGCAATTTATTCCGGCAAGAAAAGATTATCTGGAAAAAGATGTTGATAAAATTCTATGGCGCTTTGTTAATGAAAAGACTGCGAAAAATATCGGGGTTTATCTGGACAGTATGCAGAATGTTGAGAATTTTCAGACTTTTCTGTTGGATTTGGAAAATGATTATAATGTGATGAAAGTTGAGGAAGATGCTTATGAAATTTCGCCGAAACTTGATTTATTGATATTAATTAATCCGAAGAACATTTCGTTATCTTTTATGTATGCGATTGACCAATACATTGTTCGGGGTGGCAAAATTCTTATCTTTTTTGATGTTTATACGGAAGGGCAAAACGAAACCGTAAACGACGCAAATTTGCGAATATTGAATTTCTTGGATTCTTGGAATGTGAAGTTAAATAACAAATTTGCGGAGAATCCGGTAATGGCAAGTGAGTTTTCGGTATCGGATTTACCGCTTGATTTATACAGAGCCGTTTTGTTTGAGGTGGCAAATGAGAATATTCGCCTTGAGCCGGTTATAAAAGAGGGCGACTATTATGTCGGGGTTTTGCTTAAAGGTCGTGTTTCTTCGCTGTTCTTCGGCAATCCGCATAAGTCGGAAAAGATTTTAAGTGATATGCACCCGTATAAAGCAAAATCCGACGGAGATGTGACGGTGGGCATTATTTCGGATGTGGATATTATAACCGATAAAAGAATGAGAGCAGAGGAATCTCCGGATTACAATCCTTACGGGATAATTGCAAACAGCGCTAACGGTGAGAGTATTCGTTATCTTATTGATTATATAATAAATAGTCCGTATTTGGAATTGCCGGTTAAAAAAGCTTATAAAAACAGTTCGGGGATTGGCGGAAAAATAGGCAACACCATTAACGGTAAGTATCTGCCGATTTATGAAGAACTGTTGAAGAAAATGGAAAAAAACAATGAATTGTTGCGTAATAACAAGGCTGCAGCCAAGGATAAAATAAACTCGCTTAAAAGGGTAAGCGAGGCAGGAACAGAGATGAGTTTGTTGGAGCGACAGGCCGAGAGTGTTCTTTACGACATGAAAAAGAGTTATTTTAAGAAAATTTCCGAAATTATGGTTATGTGGTCGGTTGTTTATCCGCTTGCGGTTATAGTGTTGTTAAT
>JAGDBT010000074.1 GCA_017958895.1 Alphaproteobacteria bacterium
CCGCTCTTGATATTTGTCGCAATTTATTTATAATCGTTTCAAATTTGAGGAGATAAAAATGAATTTGCAAAACCTAAAAAAACATATTCGTAACGTACCTGACTTTCCCGAGCCGGGCATTCAATTCAAAGATATAACTCCGATTTTGCAAAATGCGGAAGTTTTTCAAGATCTCATGCAAACTTTTTATGAGCATTACAAAAATGCCCATATTGATTATGTGGTGGGAATCGAGGCGCGCGGCTTTATTTTCGGAGCAGTTTTGGCCTCCATGCTGAAATGCGGATTTATACCGATACGTAAACCCGGAAAATTGCCGGCCGAGACCATTGCTCAAGAATATGAGTTGGAATATGGCAATAACAAATTGGAAATTCATAAAGATGCCTTAAAAAAAGGCGACAGAGTCGTTATATTTGACGACTTAATCGCCATCGGCGGTACTTCGCGAGCGGCCGCCGATTTGGTTCGAAAACTCGGAGCAGAAATAGTGGAATTTGCCTTTATTATTGAGTTATCGGAACTCAAAGGCCGCGAAAAATTAAAGGACATCGCTGAAGTTTATTCTTTGGTGCAATATTAAATATTTTTCTAAATCGCACCGGTTTTGAACAAGTTGTAATACTTGTAAACCGAGCCATTCTCGCAAGACCAACTGAAATCATCTTCCATGGCACGACACTGCATTTTATGCAATTCATCTGGTGCGGCATAAAAACAGCGCAATGCCCTACCTAATGCCGCCTCATAAGCATTGAGATTATTTTTCAAACTCTGTGCCATTAAATTGCTGCCATACACTCTTTCACCGCCGGCAAAAAATGCCTCCGTACGAAATCCGTCAATTCCGTCTTGTATGGTATCTACCAAACCGCCGGTAGAAGTTGCTATCGGTAATGTACCCTTTGCCATAGCTTCCATTTGCGTAAGTCCGCACGGCTCAAAATAAGACGGCATCATATAAAAATCAGCGGCTAATTGCACCGAATAAGCAAATTCGTCTTTATAACCGCGAAATACAAATATGCGCTGGGCGAAATCGCGGAAAATCTGCTTGGCATTATCTTTGAGCGTCATCAAATCACTGTAAAGATCTTTATTTCCGGCTCCACCCAAAATAAATATCGGGAATCTGTCCGGCGAGTTTTTGTATTTATCGATGATATGCAAAATCGCGTTGATTGCCACATCATAACCTTTTTGCTCCACCATACGACTGGTCATGCAAATCACCGGTATATTAGCCGCTTCCATAGCCAGGGAAGAAATATCGTCAAATTTATATAAATCTATTAAAGGTATAACCTCGTTTTTATACTTCTCATCTTTAGCTAAACGTGAGAGCAAGCGAATACATTCGCGTTTGTTATGAAGCTTTATATCAAGGTGCTTCTCGTCATAAAATCTGAAATCCGTAATTTTGAAAAAGTCATTTATTTCTTTAATTTTTTGCTCGTTAGGTGAAATAAGTTTCTTTTCATAGCCGTTCACTATTCCGTAAAAATTGCGATAATTCTTGCGAATCTTTAAAATATCACGAAAATCAAAACCGAAACTTTTATTTGAAGAAACTTCCTCCATATAGTTTTTAGATACGGCTATTACCCTGTCTGCCAAATGCATATTACCTGAAGCCTGATTATATGTATCGCCCACCAACAAAGTATTTGAAGTGCGCTGATTGCTGTTTTTTACGGCCTTGGCATTTTTCAACACCAAAGTTGCCAAATCGCCATATAACGAATTAAGAATCCGCGAAGTATTGTCATAATCCCATCCCTGATATCCCATATGATGCGCAATATGAATAATCGGTATGTTTTTTATTTTTTCCGCTTGCTCGGCAGGCAGCCGACCGGCAAAAACTTTAGCTAAAGTCAGATATTTGGTTAAACCCGACAAAGCACCGCTGTGCCAATCATTGGCGATTAAAATATTCGGAAGTTCTATTTTTTTATCCGGCTTTATAATCAAATCTTCCAACAGAACATAAACGGCTTTAGAGAAAAAGGCAAAACGTTCAACCTCATCAACTTCATTTTCGTTTAACACATAACAACCGGTTTGTCCGGAAGGA
>JAGDBT010000075.1 GCA_017958895.1 Alphaproteobacteria bacterium
ATTTCTTCCTTTATTTTGCCGCTTTCCGGATTAAATTTGCGCACAAAACCGTCTGCGGTATGCTCTTCTATTTTAAGATTATCGGAATTCAAAATCACATATGAACCATCAGATTGGATTATTTTGGTCGTGATAATATCTTTTAACAAACTCATCATAATCTCCTGAGTACTGTCATCAGACATTTCCCGAACTACCATTTGGCAATCCCCGTCTGCTTTTACCACCTTTTCTTTAAGAATATCGACCATTTTTCACACAACCTCGTTTTTATCAACAGTTTCACCAGAAAAGTCAATTTTCCAAAGTTAAGTATTGCGGCGATATAATACCGTCTTTGACCACAATCAGATTATACCGTACATAGGCAAAACGTCTACCTAGTTCATCATCGCATACGCTCCAATCAATCGGCGAAAAATCTATATCTCTGATGCCGTTTTCCAATTTTATCCAAAGTTCATCAAAATCTTTATCTTCTTCCAATTCCGGAAAATCTAATACCGAAGGACTAACATAGACCGCTTCAATCAAACCGTCTTTGTCCATTGCCGAAATATCAATGACAAATTTATCTGCCCTGTCAATAAAATCTTTCAGACAGTGAATACTGCGCTCGGTCCATTGTATCGGTTCGGAAAATCCTCTGATTGCCCGACTGCGTCCCACATAGCAATTTTCCATCCATTCGCAAATTTCTTTATGGGTTGTCTTGCCGCCGGTGCGCTTGAAATAATAACTCAAGTCGGCATTCGGATTTTTTGCAAAAGACAATAAACCTTTTTGCAAAACATTATTTCCTTTGGCAACATAGTGATACAACTTCATAAACTTGTCTCTTTTCCGCTTCAACTGTTTATTTGTCTAAATTATACAAAAATCAGCTACCGAGTCAAGCAATTTTTCATTGCCTGCTTTATAATAGAGATTTGAGATTTATGCTTAATAAAACAAACGCGGCGACTTCGGATAAGCCCAAAATTCAACACTGACATCGTCTATATTTAATTCCTGACAAATTCCGATACGATGATGTCCTTGCAAAAGTTGGTCTTTCCAGCCCATGTGACGATTCAAACCTATCCTCATAGGCAACTTGAAATTATAGGATTTCGTTTTCATGGAATTATAAAGTTTATCATAACGTTTTATTCTTTCTTCTTCTGACATATACCAACGCGGATTATTCCACTGATAAGCATTTTCTCTGGTTCTTATGCCGCGTGTTATATCAAGCGTCAATAAATGAGAAAGTTTGGTCCGATACCAATTTGTACCCTGCACGGGTGCACGACGTTTAAAATATTTAATACACTGAATAAAGAAGCTGATAAAAGGATTGAAGGTATAATAAGTAATTGTGGTTAAAACATATTTTTCACCGTTCTCTTTTGCTTTATTAAGCAGTTCTTCTCCGCATAACAAGCTGTCCTTGGTGCCGCTCGGCACATCTCCGAGCATAATAATCACCCTATCTCCGCCCGCATAATAGCCTTCTGCTTTCGGAAGTTTTTCCAAATCTTCAATAAAAAGCAAATATTCTCTGGAAGAATAAGCAATCTTATTACGTTTCATTTCAGTCCTATTTTACTTTTAAGTTCCGGATAGGCCTCTATAACCTGTTTAAGTTGCCTATCATTTCCACCGTTGGTTATATTTATCTTCGCTAAGGTGTTTTCATCGGTCTGACGTTTTTCGCGCACCAAATTAACATAGGTCATTTTATGCATACGATACGGAATATTTTTAATCTTCGTATCATTCAATACCGCCATGGCCCAAAACCATATATCATCGGCATAAGGTGCCAATTTTTGAAATAAATCTTCTTTGCAAACATCTTTATAAAGACTGCGCGGCGGATACAAAACCCCTCCGCAACCGGTTACAAAATTATCATATCTCGGCCACATAGCCAAGATATTCTTGCGCCATTGAGAATACGGAGCAACCTTACCGTTTTTAAGTTTAATTCTGTGACCGCGATGTCCGATAATTGAGAAAGGATCTTCCAAATAAGCCGCATACAACTTTTTCAACCAATCTCTCGGATACCAGATATCATCATCAGCCGTAACAATAACCGCATTCGGATATTTATTTATTGTCGGTATCAGTTTTTTATATGAGCGGATATCATGACACCACTCAATTTCCAAGCCGTATTTTTTAAAATCCAAAACCTTTTGCGGCAAATCCTGCTCTTTATTCGGAAACTGCTCTTCCGCCAACCATAAAATAATTCTGTCAGCCTTTTCACTTTGATTAAATAAAGAAAACAGTGTGTAGTGAATATCCGGCATTCTTTCCGGATATGAGGTAACAGAAACTATAAGTTCAAGAGGATGCTTTGAAAAAATGTTTTCCGGCGTATAATTCGCCATCAATGCTTCAACTTCGGCATGATTGATGTTCTTTTTAGGCCGTTTGAATAAGGCATATATTTGCGAAGCTATATAATCAACAAAAAAGCATCTCATAATTTTCTCCGAAAGGGGCAAAACATAAAACCCCGCACCACTGACAAAGATTAAGCAAAATTAGGAAAAAAGTCAATTTAAAAATAAAAATTGTGCAACCCGAAATCCGGCCTATCATTCAATATTGCAACAGCTCACAAAATTATCATACCGATTTTTATAATTTTCGGCAAACATAAACACGACTTCTTTCATTATTTTGTTGTCATAGTTTCGTAAAAATTCCTCATCCGGCGTGGCCGTCAAAATTCCTTTTTCATAACTTATCATCAAGCCGATAAGCGGGTTATGCAGTTCTTCCGCCTGAAGTTTTTCATAAATCTCCGGTTTTATTTTAAATTCGGTTCCACCGGTTTTCCCCTCGTTTTTAAGATAATCGGCAGCCGTCATCAAACGTATGTATTCCTCAATCAATACGGCTGAAAAACTTTCCAATTTTGTTTGCGGAGCTTCCATAAAATTAAACCTTTGTCATATTCAATTAGGTTGACAATAATCTTAATTTTATTTAATGTCAAATTAAACCGCATAAATATAAAGAAAGGATTTTCAAATGGAAAAAAGCGAAAAATTAATCTCCGCCGCAATAATTGCCGCCGGTTTAACCTTAGGAGGTTTTTTCCCGGGCTATTATTACGCTCAAACCCATGCCCGCTCGGTAACCGTTAAGGGATTGGCCGAAAAAGATGTGGTTGCCGATACAGGTATTTGGAATATTCAATTTACGGTCAGCGGCAACAATTTGCAATCTTTACAAGCACAAATCGGCACACAAGCCAAAGAAATAAACAAATTTCTGCTTTCACAAGGCTTTACCGATGCCGAAATTCAAATCGGACGCATAGAAACCAATGACTTGATGGCTAATCCGTATCGCGACAACACTGCCGCCGAGGCTTCGCGTTTTATTTTAACGCAAACCATTGTCGTACGTTCGCCGAAAGTTGAGCAAATTTCTTCGGCAATGTCGCTTTCCAACGAACTTATCGGCAAGGGCATAGTTTTCAGCAATCAATCTGCTTCATATTTCTTTACCAAACTCAATAATATTAAGCCGGAAATGTTGAAACAGGCCACTGAAAATGCCCGTGAAGCAGCTTTGGAATTTGCCCGTAACAGCGGCAGCAAAGTCGGCAAAATTCAAAATGCCAATCAGGGAGTATTTTCCATTCAGCCGCGCGATGATCCTAATGCTTATGAAGCTTCGCAAATAAACAAACTAGTTCGTGTGGTGGCAACGGTTGAATATATGCTTCAAGATTAAAAATTTTCGCTGAAAAAAGGAGGTTTACAATGAGCAAAACTTATTACTATCACTTCAGAAAATTTAATTCTTGGCTGGTTTTAAACCTCCTTTTGCTCTGCAAAATGCTTTGGTGCTGGCATTATTATCCGTTTATCCGTTTTTATCCGCAAACACCATGGTTCTTTGTTCTTATCGGTGTTTCATTCCTTCTTTGGGGATATAAATATTTGTTAAAACATCCGTTAGCAGTGGTTACGGATAAAGATATCAAAATTGACCATTGTCAGCCTTTGGCGTGGAAAGATATTGCTTCCGCCGAAGAGAGAATTATCAGATGTTGCGGCAAGAAAAAAATTTTGGTTTTATTGCCGAAGAAAAACCTCAAATACAACTATAATTTTCTGCAAAAACATAACAGCGATTTTACGCCTTTTTCCCTGCCTCTTTACGGTATCTTAACACCGGAAGACGAAGAAGAGTTAACCGACTTGGTGGCAAAAAAAGTTAAAATTAAAAAGTTGAAGTAATTAAATTTAAAAATCCGGAGAAAATACATGCCGTCTAAACAAAATAACAATAAACAACGCATTAAAGGGATGAAAAAGCAAAATAAAGCATTATTTGCCGCCGTGCATCGTGATGACCGTAATACCGAAATAGAGGAGCATAACGGCAAACCTTTTACCTCCCACAACACCCCTGAACTGAAAAACAAATATAATCGCAAGAAAATGAAAAAAGTTTCTCGCGAAGACTACGAATAAAACAATATCTGCAAAAAATTAAAGATATATAAGGCTCAGTGCGCCAACAGACGAGCCTTTTCTCTGTTCCAATCTCTTTGTTTGGCCGTTTCTCGCTTATCATAAAGCTTTTTACCCGTACCCAAACCGATTAACAATTTGGCTCGACCGTGATTGTCAAAATACAATTTTAAGGCTACCAAAGTTGAACCTTTGCGACTTAAGGCATTCATAATTTTCACAACTTCTCTGTGTGTCAACAACAGTTTGCGATTGCGTTTTTCCGCATGAGAAGCATAACCTTGATTTTCATAAGCGGCAATCTGCATATTGGATATATACAGCTCGTCATTTTCAATAATTCCGTAAGCATCTTTTATATTGGCATGCCCAAGGCGCAAAGATTTTACCTCTGTTCCGACCAAAACCAAACCGGCCGTATAAGTTTCCAATATATTATAATCAAATCTGGCTCGCGGATTTTCCGCCACTACACCGGTTGAAATAAAATCCGATTTTTTGCTTTTTTTCGCCATTATTTTGCAATTTTCATCTCTGGATTGGCAGGCTTTGTTTCCGGCTCGGTCTTTGCCGCCGAGGCTTTGGTACGCGGAATACAACTGCCCTCTACATAAGCACCGGGCTCTAAAGCAATTTTGGTATATACACTGTTACCGATTAAACGAGCATTTTTGGCCACAAACAGGCTTTCCGTATCAATCGCGCCGTTTACCGTACCGTAAACGCTTAACGATTTTGCTTTAATATCGCCCAAAATATAGCCTCTTGTGCCGATAATCACCTCATTACACATAATATTGCCTTCCAAACGGCCGTCAATATGAATGGTGTCTCCGCCCAAAATATCGCCTTTTATCTTGGTTTCATAACTGATGATACTCGGCACCGGAGTATTTGACCCCCTGCTCATGCGAGCAATCTTTAAATAAATCATACGTCTTAAACTGCGCATTTTAAAACTCCTTATGATTTATTCATACTGCCTATATTAACAAATGTCAACGGATTTACATTTCGGCCGTTGTATAACACTTCATAATGCAAATGCGAACCGGTTGACCGACCGGTGCTTCCGACTTCGCCTATGGCATCGTTATATTCAACCTCATCACCCTCGCTCACATATATCTTGTGCAGATGTGCATATCTGGTAACAAAACCGTTGGCATGTTTTATTTCCACCATATTGCCGTAACCGTTCTTAAAATTCCCGGCCTTAACAACCTTACCGGCGGCCGGAGCCGAAACCCGACTACCCAAGAGCGCGCCCATATCAAGCCCGGAGTGTCTGGCCAGTCTTTTCCTAAAAGGATCTGATCTGCTGCCGAACAAAGAACTGATATGATATTTATAAACCGGCGAACCCAGCGGCACGGTTCCCATAACTTCGCGATATTTTTCCAAAACTTCAATACGTTGGAAAACAGACGACATTTTATTTTGCAGCTCCTCACTGATTATCGTACCTTTAGCCGGAACATAGCCGCCGCCCTGCCCGTTTTGAATGTTGGCCAGCGGATTAAAGTATTGTCTTTGTGCCCGTAAAGTCTGATTTATTTTGGAAAGCGATTTTTTAACATCATCAATACCGCGTACCGATATTTTTTCAATCTTATCCAAAATGGCGATTTCTGCCGTTTCCAAACCTTTTACCGTTTGTTGCAGATTTTCCAGTTTCAAGCCTAATACACCGATTTTTTGGCGCAAAAACGCATTTTCACGACGTACGACTTCTTTTTGCAACAAAGCATCTCTTTTAGAAATTTTATCTCGCAGTTTCTTTTCATTAAGCCATTCTTCGGAATCGGCAATTTTCTTTATTTTATCTTCCACATTAGCGGCCTGTTCTTTATATTCGTTGATTTCCTCAAGCCCTTTATCTGCGTCTTCCAAAGCTCCCACAACATCTTTCAGATTATTTTGCAATACCGTAACATCCGACATCAAATCAAGATAAGCACTGCGCGCTTTTCCCAACTCTTTTGATTTCCGATGATAAAAATGGTAGTTAACGCCCGACCAAATAAATGTCGCCGCCAAAAATGCCATCAAAAAAACCTGCAATCTGTGTGATATATTAAAAACCCTGGCACGTCCGCCACTGCGGAAAATTATTTCTTTATCGGCCAGAAACGGCTTTCTTTCAACAAAAACAACCTTTTGTTTTTTGAATTTATACTTAGTTTTTTTCAAGAAAAATACCCTTCTTCTGTTAATCTTGCCCCTTATATATATCACTAATCCGAAAAAATAAAGTGTTTTTTGCAATCTATCCTAAGCCATTGTTTATACATACTCATATTTGCTTTTTATTGGGAGATAACTCATTATTTATGTGGACTTTTTGCGGAAAAATTTTTATCATACGCCTAAAATCAGAAAGGAATGAACATGATTAAATTAAATAAAAAGAATATAATCTATATCATTATCGCCGCCGCGGTAATTCTGTTAGTTGCTAAAATGTTTTATAAAGGCAATTCCAAAGAAAGCTTCAAAACTCAGGAACTGATTACGGGTGATATAACCGAAAGTATTACCGCTTCCGGAACCATAAATCCTTTATCCACGGTTTCCATCGGTACTCAGGCCTCCGGTCGTATAGCCGAAATTTATGTGGATTACAATTCCGAGGTTAAACAAGGACAACTTATGGCTCTTATTGATCAAGCAAATGCCAAAGCCAATGTGGCTCAACGCGAAGCGGCCTTGGAAATTGCCAAAGCTCAGGTAGCTGTTGAGGAAAACAATATAAAATATTACAAAAAGACTCTCGATAGAATTTCTCAACTTAATGCCTCAAAGTATTCCACGGAAAAAGAGTTGGAAGCAGCCGAACGTGATTATGATAATTCTCTGGCACAGCTTACTCTGGAAAAAGCTCAGGTAAAACAAGCCGAAGCTTCTTTGAACTCGGCTTTAACCGAACTTTCTTACACCGAAATAAAATCGCCGGTAAACGGTATTGTTATTTCTAAGGCTGTTGAGGTCGGACAAACCGTTGCCGCCAGTTTTTCAACTCCGGAACTGTTCTCGGTTGCCGAAGATTTAACCAAAATGCAAATTGAAGCTTCGGTGGTAGAGGCGGATATTGCCAAAGTCAAAGAAGGACAAACCGTGCGTTTTACCGTTGACAGTTATGCCGATGAATATTTTCTCGGAAAAGTGGTGCAAGTCCGCAACGAAGCCGTTTCAACTTCTAATGTTGTAACTTACACCGTGGTGGTTGAAATTGATAATTCCGATTTGAAATTAAAACCGGGAATGACCGCCAATGTTGAAATTATAACCGCTCAAGAGAAGAATGTGTTGCTTGCTCCGAATCAGGCCCTGCGTTTCTTTATGGATGAAGGAAATAACGCCAAACGTTATCAGGATCGCGGATTGTGGATTTTGCATGACGGCAAGCCGGAACGATTGAGTGTTGAAATCGGTGTAACCGATGATAACTACACCCAGATTATTTCCGATAAACTGAAAGCCGGTGATAAAGTTATCGTTTCCAAAACCTCCGCCGTTAAGGGCAAAGGAAACACCAGATTGAGGATGCCTCGTTAATGAAACCGCTTATTCTGCTTAAAAATATCCACAAAAGCTATCCTTTAGACGGATTTGATTTGGAAATTCTCAAAGGTATAGACTTAAAAATTGAAGCCGGAGAATTTGTCGCCGTCATGGGCCCTTCCGGCTCCGGCAAATCAACCTTAATGAACATATTGGGCTGTTTGGATACACCGACTTCCGGCGAATACCTTTTGGACGGCAAAAATGTGGAAAATCTCAATGCCGACCAACTGGCTGTTATCAGAAACAACAAAATCGGCTTTGTATTTCAGGGGTTCAATTTGCTTTCGCGGACCTCTGCCATGGAAAATGTTGAATTACCGATGGTATATTCAGGTATAAGCGATGCCGAAAGACGACGCAGAGCCACTGCGGCCTTAAATAGCGTCGGACTCGGCGACCGTATGTTTCATTTGCCGAATCAGCTTTCCGGCGGTCAACAACAAAGAGTTGCGATTGCCCGTGCCATCGTCAATGAAGCGCCGATAATTTTTGCCGATGAGCCGACCGGCAATCTTGATACCAAAATGAGTGTGGAAATTATGCAACTGTTTACCAAATTAAACCGCGATTTAAAACGCACCATAATATTGGTAACCCACGAAGAAGATATAGCTCTTTATGCCAAACGTATAATCAAAATCGTTGACGGCGAAATACATTCCGACACTCCAAATACAAAGAAGGCTAAAAAATGATAGAATTGAAAACCATTCTTAAAATTGCCATCCGCGCCATTCACGCCAACAAAATGCGTTCGGTTTTGACCAGCTTGGGAATTATTATCGGTGTTGCCGCAGTTATAATAATGCTGGCCATCGGCAACGGCGCCCAAATTTCTTTGCAAAATGAAATGCGCAGTATGGGCACAAATTTGATTATGATTCGCTCCGGTTCTTCAACTTCCGGCGGCGCTCGTATGGGACACGGTTCGCAACCGACCTTAAAAAACGGTGATGCCGATGCCATTCAAGAAAGAATCGCTGCCGTTCATTTAGCGGTTCCGGTGGTCAACGACAGCGGACAGATTGTTTATGGAAATACCAACTGGGCCACCAACATTATAGGCACCGACAATCGCTATTTTGAAATAAAAGAATGGGATTTGGCTTATGGCCGCTTTTTCAATGATACGGATATTCGTAATGCCAACAAAGTTGCCATTTTGGGACAAACGGTCGCTAAAGAATTATTTGCCGATATTGACCCGCTCGGCAAAACAATTCGCGTTAAAGGTATGCCGTTCACGGTTATCGGGGCTTTGACAGCCCGCGGTCAAAGCGGTCCGGGACAAGATCAAGATGATATGATATATCTGCCGCTCAGTACCGTACAGAAAAAACTTTCCGGCACCAAATTTCCGGATATGGTTAATATGCTGATGTTGCAAACTTATAGTGCCGAAGATACTTATACTTCGCAAGAAGAAATTTCTTCTCTTTTAAGGCAACGTCATAATCTCGGCCTTAACAAAGACGATGATTTTACGATTATGAATCTGACACAATTTATGGAGATGAGGCAAAGTTCAACCCAAATCATGACTATTCTGTTGGGCTCGATAGCCTCAATTTCACTTTTGGTCGGCGGTATCGGTATTATGAATATAATGCTCGTATCGGTAACGGAAAGAACCCGAGAAATAGGTATTCGTATGGCTATAGGCGCCAAACGTTGGGATATCAGATTGCAATTTTTAATGGAAGCTTTGATTTTATCTCTTATCGGAGGTCTTATCGGTGTTGCCGTGGGTATTGCCGGAGTTTACATATTGCCGGCCTTTACTTCCATACCGGCCAGCTTATCGGTGTTTTATATTCTGTTGCCGTTCAGCTTTTCCGGCATCGTCGGGCTGTTATTCGGCTTTTTCCCGGCATACAAAGCTTCCTTATTGAACCCGATTAATGCTTTAAGATACGAATAATATTTAAAAAATTTGGGCGCTCCGTTCATCATACCGATGGGAGCGCCAATTTTTAAATTTTCCGGATTTGACATAAAAACACAACGAGAGCTATCACGGCAAATGCCAGACATACTGCCATCAATCCCATTAAACTCGGACAAAACGTGAATATCAAGTAAAAACTTGCCGAGAAAAACAGAAAAGCACATGCACTCAAGGCGGAAGCCATGTTATACAGTTTATTCCATGCCAATGTAAGCATGTATATACTTGCGGCATAGAAAAACCAAATTCCTCCCACTCCGGTCGGCCACTCGTCAAAGCCAATCAACGAACCATGAAGATATGGCAACATGGAAATTGCGGCGCTGAGAAGCGCGATTTCACCTACTTTATTGTTGCTTCTGCCCAATAGAATAAACAATGTGGCATAAAACGAAGTTATCAGCACGGAAGTATAAAAAATCCTCCAACCGCCGCTTGCACTCTCAAGAGACATCATTCCGGTTAATATGAAATACGGAACAATAATACACACAAGACCTAAAACAGCCTTGATACATACGGTAAACATTTCTTTACCGTCTTCAAAAATTTTGAGTTCTTCCATATGTAAATAATTTTATGTTTGAATTGACGATACTACTTTTTCAAAATTTTGTCAATTATTTTTATTTAAACTTCTTCTAAAAATTTTTTCAACAACAAAATCAGCTTACCGCTTGCTTCAGAGACAACCTCTAACACTTCTTCGTGGCTTAAGACTTCATCTTTTAAACCCGCACCCAAGTTGGAAATTACCGAGAATCCCAAAACTTCCATTCCCAAATTGACGGCCGTAATTACTTCCGGCACGGTGGACATACCGACAGCATCAGCACCAAAATTGCGAAACAGACGCACTTCTGCCGGTGTTTCATAATTCGGCCCCAAAGCCATAATATATACGCCCTCAAAAAGTTTGATATTTTCTCTTTCTGCAATTTCTTTTATTTTTTTACGCAATTCGGGAGAATAAGCGGCGCTCATATCGGCAAAATGCGGAACTTTACCCAAACCCACCAAAGGATTTCTGGCACTGAAATTAATATGATCGGAAATCATCATCAAACTGCCGGCCGGCATTTCCGTTCTTAACGAACCTGCCGCATTTGTGGCTATAAAACGTCTTACACCCAACTCCTGCAATTCCTGAGTTGACATGGCAATATATTGCGGATTCAGCCCTTCATAAAGATGCGTACGGCCCGCCAGACAAATTACTTTGTGTTTGCCGATCATTCCCGCATAAATACTTCCCTTATGTCCTGAAACTCCCGGTGTCGGAGCATTGGGAATATCGGCATAAGAAATAATAATCGGATCTTGAATTAAATCCGTAAATTTACCGAGACCGGAGCCGAGAACGATTGCCGTATCCGGTTCAAAACCGTTAAGTCTTTCCCTTAAATATGCCGAATTGTCATTTATCATCTACTTTTACCCCACCAAAAAACTCAGACAATCTTTATTTTATCTAACCTTGTTTGCTGATTTATGTCAATCTTTTTTTGCTGAAAGTGCTTTTATTCATATAAAACACCGTTGACGATGATTTTTGTGGTATAAATAACAAAGCACCAACCGGATTGCCTGCCGCCGATACGCGCCCACGGATGAGCCTGTGAGTGACGGGTTGCTGTTTCCAAATAAGTTTTTCCGTCGACTGCGACATCAACCAAAACTCCTTCAATTGAAACCAAATCACCATGTTTTAACATACTCAAAGCGGCATTGATATTTTTGTTGGCCGGAATGGGATGATAGTTATTATATTCCTTATCACTTATAAAAGGATGGCATTTATCATAATTTTCCCTGCTTTGTTGCCACTTTTTTGGGCTCATTCCGAATGATGACATAAAAGAGGTATAATATTTAACGCCCTTGCATCTGACACCGCCGCTGCGTTCTTCATGAACAAAGTCAAACATTTTAAAAACCTCCGGCTCTGCCATTTGACCGGTAACCAGAAAAACATCTTGCGGAACTAAATCAATATATAATTTTTGGGATGCATCTTGCGAATATCCGCGAAAAAATTTATTCCACCAACCGTCATAACGATCTGTAATTCCGACGCGCCCCGTGGCACGATATGCGGTTTTGGGGATTAAGTAATAGGACGAACCGTTTCGCTCAAAATAAAAAGGCTCGGATTGAACATCTTCAAAAAAATCTTCAGCCGAAATTTTTTGCTCTCCCCCGCTTTGCCTGCCATATAAAAAAGGATAAATCGCCGCTTTCCAATATTGCGGAAACA
>JAGDBT010000076.1 GCA_017958895.1 Alphaproteobacteria bacterium
GCTCCTGCTAAGAAGGAGATGACTATGGATGAGCTTGTTGAGTATCTCAGCAAGTAAGTCTATCGGAAAGCCTTTCGTTACCTTTGGGTAACGGGAGGCTTTTCTTTTTTGGCATTACTCTTTGGTAGCTTTTAAACATCTCTCTTGGTCACTTTTTAAATGTCATTCTAGGGCTTGTCCCTAGAATCCATTAGACCCTCGGCCGAAGGTGACAGAAAGAAATGGATACTCGGTACGCGCTGACGCTTGACCGAGTATGACGTAAAAAAAGAGGCGTGGGCAAGTATAACAGAGTCATAAAAAAACAGTTCCGAAATGACGACATAAAAAAACGCCGCAAAAAGCGGCGTTGCAAGAAAAAGTCGGCAATTTTTAAATCATCGCCATACCACCGTTAACGTGAATGGTTTGTCCGGTAATATATTGCGCTTCGTCAGAGGCCAAAAAGGCTACGGCATTGGCAATATCCTGGGCTTCGCCGAGTTTGGCTTCCGGTATTTTGGCGAGCAATGCCGCTTTAACATCATCAGGCAATACATCGGTCATCGGAGTGCGGATAAATCCCGGAGCAATGGAATTAACGGTTACACCGCGTGAGCCGACTTCTTGAGCCAGGCATTTGTTCATGGCAATCATACCGGCTTTGGATGCGGAATAATTGGCTTGTCCGGCATTACCCATAACACCGACCACGGAAGCAATACCGATAATACGACCGAAACGACGTTTAATCATACCTCTGACAGCGGCACGAGCCAACTTAAAGCCGGCGGAAAGATTAACATCTAGTACCAATTGCCATTCTTCATCACTCATGCGCATAAATAAGTTGTCGCGGGTAAGGCCGGCATTGTTTACCAAAATATCAATACGTCCCATTTTTTCTTCTACATCGCCGACCAATTTTTTAACGGCTTCGGCATCGGTAAGATTGGCCACAAAACATTCGGCATCTTTGCCGATTTCAGCCTTCAAAGCCAAAAGTCTTTCCTCGTTCATATCGGTTAAAGCCAAAATGGCGCCCTGCTCATGTAAAGTGTGAGCAATTTTATAGCCTAAACCTCCGGCAGCACCGGTAATCAAGGCAACTTTTCCGTCCAGTCTGAACATATCTTTATCCTTTCATTATAAGTTTTTTGCCAGTTCTTCAATTTCTTGAATGGAACCGACCGAAATTGAATTTATGTCTTTATAGCCGCGTTTGGCGATACCCGAAAGCACCTTTCCGGCCCCCAATTCAACCAAATCGGTTATGCCTTCCTGATGTAAAAACTCCATGGTTTCACGCCATCTGACCGTGCCGGTAACCTGTTCTATAAGGTGTTTGATGATTTCTTTGTGGTCGGTTATCGGAGAAGCCAAAACATTGGCTATTAACGGAATTTGAGCGTCGCGAGCCTCAACTTCCATAAATTTGCGAGCCATAACATCGGCCGCCGGAGCCATAAACGGACTGTGAAACGGTGCGCTTACGGCCAATTTTACACATTTGCGAGCCCCGAATTCAGAGGCAATTTGCATAGCCTTGTCAATGGCGGATGTTGTGCCTGATATAACCACCTGTCCGTCGGAATTATCGTTGGCGGCAACACAAATGTCTTTGCCACCGGAGCAAGCATCTAACAGGGCATCGATATCTTTATACGAAAGTCCCAAAACAGCGGCCATAGAACCGACTCCGAGCGGAACGGCACTTTGCATGGCCTGTCCGCGCCAACGCAAAAGCTTGGCAGTGTCGGTTAAGGAAAAAACACCGGCGGTGCAAGCGGCGGAATATTCGCCGAGCGAATGGCCCGCAACATAAGAGGCTTTATTTTTTAAGTCTATGCCGAAATCTTTTTCCAGAACTTTAACCACAGCCATGGAAAAAGCCATTAAGGCCGGCTGAGTGTTAACAGTGAGAGTTAATTGCGTATCCGGACCTTCGGTCATTATTTTGAACAGGTCTTGTGAAAGAGCATCGTTTACTTGTTCAAAAACTTCACGCGCCGTGGCAAAATTTTCGGCCAGCTCTTTTCCCATTCCCACAAATTGGGAACCCTGTCCCGGAAAAACAAAAGCGTATTTCATTAAAATCCTTTCTTTCAGGTCTATTGACAAGGTATAATATAGCAAAAATAAAAGTCAAGGATAACACCTATTTTTGTTCACATGTCGGCAGAATTTTTAATATTTTATTGAGGTTTTGCCTGTATAATTCTTTGAGTCGGAGAATTTGGATTTTTGAGGACGTTATGGGTAATAAAAAGAACAATAAAAATACGGAAAAATCGTTATTTGCAAAGTTGCTGTGTTTAATTTTCGGGGTGATATTGATAATTTTGCCGCTTACGGTATTTACCTCTTTATTCGGCTATGATGCCGCCGATCCTTCATTTAACAAGGTAAGCTCTACGGCCTCGGAAGTGCATAATTTTTTGGGAAAGTTCGGTTCGTACAGTGCCGATGCGGTTTTGAGCACCTTCGGTTTGTCTTTGATAATATTTCTTGTTGTGCCGATTTTCTGGGGAATAGGATTGTGTAAAAATAAGGCTTTTCCGGAAGCGAAAATGCGAATATTTGCTTGGTTTGTCGGTGTATTAAGTTTGGCTTGTTTTATAGATTTGGTCGGAAGTTCTTATTTGGGAACGCTTAATTTGCCTTATAATTTAGCCGGAGAATGGAGCAGAGTTTTAAGCCGGCCGCTCAGCAGTTATATCAACAATTTGAATATTCCGTATAATACTTTTATTTTGGAAGCGGCCATATTTTTTGTCAGTGTTACGGCCTTTAATTTTGCCGCCGGAGTTACTTTCAGAATGTGGGCAAAATTGTTGAAAAAACTTTTGGCCGCAATAAAGAAAGTTTTTGAAAAAATATGGTCACTGTTCAGAAAAGCAGCTAATATCAAACATTTCAGCGAATTTAAAGAACTCAATCCGAGTTATCTGTCGAATAAAATGAAACCGCAAATCAGGGCGCAAAATGTTCGTCGTGAACCGGAATTTGAACGCACGGAAAATATTTCTTCGGGCACCTTAAATCGTTCAACATCATTGAGCTTGTCGGGTGCAAAAACAGATGATAATACGGCAAGGGGGTTGACCATAGAAATTCCGCAAATAACCGTCAGCGGCGGCGAAAATAAAAATTCTCGCTCGATAGCGGCTCATAAGCAGACCGTAAGTCCGACTTTTGATTTTATGAATGACGAAGTTCCGAACAAAGAGCCGCAGAGCTTTTCTGCCGAAGATATATATCAAAGCGAAGAAAACAAAAATCAGGAAAAAGTAAAATCACAATCTGCCGGAAAGAGTTCGACGACAAGTCAAACAAATAAAAATACCGCCTCAAAGGCCAAAAAATATGTGTTGCCGGATATTAATTTCCTTTCGGCTCCGAAAGAGAATAATGTGGTGGAAATTGATGAAAATGTCTTAAAGAAAAATGCCGAACTGTTGGAAAAAGTACTCAATGATTTCGGAATTCGCGGGCAAATTGTTAAAGTTCGCCCCGGTCCGGTGGTTACTTTGTATGAATTAGAGCCGGCTCCGGGAACCAGAACTGCCAGAGTTATCGGTTTGTCGGATGATATTGCTCGTTCAATGTCGGTGGCTTCCGTGCGTATGGCGGTGGTAAGCGGACATAATACCATAGGTATTGAATTGCCGAATGAAAAACGTCAGACTGTATGGTTGCGCGAATTGTTGGATGATAAAGATTTCCGCGAAAACAAAAATATTTTGAATGTGGCTTTGGGTAAAGATATCGGCGGACAACATGTTTATGCCGATTTATCGAGAATGCCGCACTTGTTGGTTGCAGGTACAACCGGCTCCGGTAAATCGGTGGGCGTTAACTCTATGATTTTGTCGCTCTTATACAGAATGACACCGGAACAATGTCGTTTTATTATGATTGATCCGAAACAGCTTGAATTTTCCATGTATAACGGAATTCCTCATTTATTGACACCGGTCATTACCGATCCGGCTAAGGCAGTTGTCGGTTTAAAGTGGGCAGTGCAGGAAATGGAAAATCGTTATCGTTCGATGGCTCTATTAAATGTTCGCAATATTGCGGGTTATAATAAAAAAGTTGCGGAACTGAGCGCCTCGGGAAAAGAAATTAAAAAGACTATTCAAACAGGTTTTGATAAGGAAACCGGTTTGCCGGTTTATGAAGAACAGGTGCTTGATACAACGCCTATGCCTTATATTGTGGTGGTGGTTGATGAAATGGCCGATTTGATGTTGGTGGCCGGTAAAGAGGTGGAAGCGGCTATTCAACGTTTGGCACAAATGGCACGTGCGGCCGGCATACACCTTATTATGTCAACGCAAAGACCTTCGGTTGATGTTATTACCGGTGTGATTAAAGCAAACTTCCCGAGTCGTATCAGTTTCCATGTTACCACAAAATTTGACAGTGCCACAATTTTAGGCGAAAAAGGCGCCGAACAACTTTTGGGTATGGGCGATATGCTTTATATGCCTTCCGGTATGCGTCCGATACGTGTTCACGGCTGTTTTGTTCCTGATGAAGAAGTTGAAAAAGTGGCGGAATTTATTAAAAATCAGGGTGAGCCGCAATATGTTGCGGAGGTCACGGCCGGCGAACTCAACAGTAAGGATAACGGGCCGCTTTTTGACGGTAGTGATTTTGCCAACGGCGATACGGAAGAAGAACTTTATCAGCAGGCGGTGGAGATTGTTCGCGCCGACAAGAAAGCTTCAACCAGTTACATACAACGTAAGTTGCGAATCGGCTATAATCGTGCCGCTAACTTAATTGACCGTATGGAACGCGAAGGGGTGGTCAGCAAACAAGACCATGTCGGCAGACGCGAAGTTTTAGGTGTAAGTTAAAGGTTATTTTTGTTGACCGGAAAACTTTTGTGTTTGGCCAGATAATCATCGGTATAATCAATATTGTTCTGAAAATATTTGGTTATTAAAGAGCCGTTGCGATATTCCTTATAAATACCGTTGATTTTGTTGTTTTTGTATTCGGCTTCAACCATAAGCAAACCGTTGTTATTGTAAATTTTACGAACTCCGTTAAGCTCGTTGTTTTGATATTGAGCCTCTTCTTCAAGCTTGCCTTTGTTGTTGAATTTTTGGTAAAGACCGTTTTTCTGCCCGTTTTTGTTGGTATATTTTTCAACAATTACGCGATTGCGAGTGAGCGTACATTCACCGTCTACTTTAATATCATGCACAAGGGTATCTCTGCCTTTGATAACATGTTTTACGGAAACCAGAGAATTGTCTTTATAAACGCAATCCCAAGTTTGGTCACCTTCCGGTTCGTCATGTTTTTCGGCGTGAACCATCTTACCGTTTTTGAAAGAAAGAAATTCTTTGTCATATTCGCGAACTTCGCCGGTAAAGAGCCCTTTATCAAAAACACCGGTCGCTTTAACGCCTTCCTGAATAAAAGCGTTCATGGCAAAAAAGTCGGTATCCACAAGTTCCGGAATATAGGCGGTTTCCTGAGTTAAAAGGCGAGAGCAGTTTTGCGCGAAATAGCGACCTTGCAAAATTCCGTTTACATATGAAACTTCTTCTTTGCTGTTTCCATAACCGCCCTGGTTGCATTTGAATACGAAGATGCCTTGTTTTTTGCCGTCTTTATATAAGCCGGCCTCATTGCACACGGCATTACCGTTTTGGATTTTCCATTCCAGGTTATGCGGACCGTTGAAAGGCAAACCGTCTTTAAAATCTTTGACGGTATGACCGTCATGATCAACCTTGGTCGGACGCCCCAACTCATCATAAAATGTTTCGATTATTTTGCCGGTAGGAGAGATTTCCTGCGAATAGCGACATTTTCCTTCAACCCAGTTCTGTCTTTTAATAACCTTATTTGTGCCGAGTTGATATTCAATATATTCTCCTTGCATTTGCCCGGATTGATCCAGATAGTAAACGGATTTTACACTACCGTTTCCGTAATAAGTTTTTCTAACCGTTAACACAGGCATAATCATTTATCTCCATAAAAAATACCAATCTTATCTATAATAACACGCATTTTCGGTGAAGGCAATATTTTTCATCGGTGATTCAAGAGAATTTAAAACAAAAAAATCCCGGCAAAACCGGGAATTTTTTTGCAATATCCGCCAAAAGATTAACGAGAGTAGAACTCGATAACCAGGTTCGGTTGCATCATAGCGGCATAAGGAATATCCTCAAACTTCGGAACGAAAGTATATTTGGCAGTCAATTTTTTGGTGTCAACTTCCAAATATTCCGGAAAATCACGAGATTGAGATTCCAAAGCAGCGGCAACCAAAGCCAAACTCTTTGACTTTTCGCGAACTTCGATAACATCGCCTACTTTTACCATGTAAGAAGGAATATTAACCTTCTTGCCGTTTACGGTAACATGACCGTGGTTAACAAACTGACGAGCCGCAAAAACGCTTGGTACAAACTTTGATTTATATACCAAATTATCCAAACGAGATTCCAACAAACCGATTAAGTTTTCGGCGGCATCACCGCTGCGACGAATTGCTTCGGCATAATATTTGTGGAATTGCTTTTCGGAAATGTTACCATAATAAACTTTCAGCTTTTGCTTAGCCATTAATTGTTCACCATAGTCGGTAACTTTCTTTCTTCTTTGACCGTGTTGGCCCGGAGCATAAGATCTCTTATTAAACGGGCTGTTGGCGTCACCCCAAAGATTTTCGCCATAACGGCGGCTGTTTTTCTTTTTAGCAGCAACAATACTTTTCATTTACTTTTCCTTTTCTTGGTTATTAATGTTATTGTCCCGGTAGTCATAAACCTTAATTTATAACGAGAAAGCCTGATATCTGTTGTTTTAGGACAATCTGCATTCCCGGAAGTGGGGTCAACTTACATCAAAATTTTTTATTTTTCAAGCAAAAAAATAAGCATATTTGCGAAATAGAACTGGATTTTAAGCGGAAAAGCATTAAAATGCTATTCGGAGGGGAAATGTCTTATCAATTAATGTTTCAAAAAGCCGTGGAGTTACAGCAAAACGGTGCTTTAAATGAGGCCGAACAAATTTATCGGCAGATTTTGGAAACCGCACCGGAAAATGCCGATGTGTGGAATTTGCTTGGTTTGATAGCACAAAGTAAGGGTATTCACAATGAAGCGGTAAGTTGTTTTTATAAGGCGGCGGAATATGCACCGCAGCATTTTCCGGTTTTCTTTAATTTGGGTATTTCTCTGGGGGCTTTGGGCAAAGATATTGAAGCGGCGGAAGCCTATCGGAAAGCCTTGGAAATTAAACCTGATTGCAAGGAAGCGCGTTTGGCCTTGGGTAATCTTTATTGGCATAAAAACGAATTGGAAAAGGCAAAAACGGAATTTGCCAAAGCCTTGGAAATTGACACGGATTATTTGCCGGCGCGCACAAATTCGGCAGAGATTAATGACGACGAAAAGACTTTGGAAAAAATAGCACAGAATAATCCGCAAGCACTGTACTATTTAGGCAGAAGATCGGCACGAAAAGGTGATTTTTCGGGTGCGGAGGCAAAATTGCAAGAAGCCGATCAGCTTTCGGAAAGTGATGAGATAAAAGCGCTTTTGGGCGAATGTCTGACGGTTTTAGGTGAGAAAAAAGCGGCTTTGAGTAAATTCTATCAGGCCTATAATTTGAATAATCATAACTATGCGGCGGTAATAAATATTGCCGATTTGGAGGCGGAAAACCATAATTTTAAGGAAGCGGAATGTTTTTATAAAAGGGCTGCGGAACTGAACTTTTCAGATGTGCGGGCGCATGCCAATTATGCTGAAATGCTTTATCAAAACAAGCGCACGGTAGAGGCGTTGGAAGAATATCGTCAGGCGGTTATAATTGCTCCGGAAATGCCGGAATTAAGTTATAATTTGGCTGTTATACTTAAAGATTTGCAAGAATATGAGCAAGCTCTCGATTTAATGTTTTATGCTTTTTACAAAGCCCCGCAACACGAAGACTGGAGTTTTAATATTGCCGAAACACTGGTGTTATTGAATGAAAATGCTCCGGAGAAAGCACGAAAGATTTGTGAAAACTGGTATGAAAAAATGCCGGAAAATATTGTTGTTAAGCATTTGTGGGCTTCTATAAACCATAAAGAAAGCGAGACGGATAAAGAATATAATCGCTTGCTGTTTGATAATTTTGCCGGTGGTTATGAGCAGACATTGAAAAATATCAACTATGCGGTGGTTGATAAAATTTCGGAACTGTACGCACCTCTTAAAGGGAAAATTTTGGATTTGGGGTGCGGTACAGGTTTGTTGGCAGAAAAATTAAAGACTGATGATAATGAGTTTGTGGGTGTCGATATATCGGCAAAAATGCTTGCGATAGCCAAGGAAAAGCAGGTTTATAAGGAGCTTCAGCAAGCCGATATTATTGAATATTCGGCAAATAATAAAACGGAATTTGATTATGTAACGGCGGCTGATGTATTTTGTTATTTCGGTGATTTAAAAAAGATTATAAAACAATGTTTTCCGTGTTGCCTGATATTTTCGGTTGAAACGGCTGAAAAGGTTGAAAAATACGAGTTGCAGGCTAACGGACGCTATAAGCATAATCTGCGGTATGTGAGGGAATTATTAAGTGAAGCCGGATATGATGATGTTGCGGAAACGGAAATTGTTTTGCGTTGCGAAAACGGCAAAGATGTAAAGGGCGGGTTGTTCAGAGCAACAAAAAAAGGTTGATTATTCTGAGAAATGTCTTATTGTAAGCAACAGTTTCTAGCAGGAGAAAAAATATGTTGGCATTGAGTTTTGTGGTGTTATTTGTTCTTTTCTATACTTTACCGGCTTATGCAAATCCGGCTTGTGCGGTTTGTACTGTGGGGGTGGCTGTCGGTTTGGAAATTGCCCGCAATCTCGGTGTTGATGACGGCGTTATTGCTGTGTGGGCCGGTGCTTTGCTGGCTTTAATCGGTTATTGGACCATTTTGTGGTTTGATAAAAAGGGCTGGAATTTTGCTTTTCGTAATGTTTTGTTGATGATTTTATCTTTATCCATGATTGGCGGAGTTTATATCAAAGATTTGGTTTATACCCCGAAACCGATTTTGATTTTTTATATGGACCCGTTTTTGTTTTGCTCGTTGTTGGGCGCTTTAATCCTTATATATTCTTCAAAATTTTATCAATGGATGAAAGCCAAAAACGGCGGGCATGCGCATTTTCCGTTTGAAAAGGTGGTGCTGCCGATTTTAGCTTTGACTATTGCCGGCTGGGCGGTTAATTATCTGCAACTTTGCCAACCGACTGCTGAAGCAGTGGCTTCGGCGCTTCCTGCCGACGGGTCGGATATTTATGATTTTGGAAAATAAGGCTTTAAACCAGTTGACGTTTGCGAAAAGATGGTATAAATTGCGAGAAGTTTTGTAATTTTGATTGAAAAGAGGAAAAAATGAGCCGTTTTTACATACGTTTTATTTTGAATATTATCCCTTAGGGGATTGCGGCATCTTTTTACATAAAATTTTTTAATAGAATCAATCTGAATTTATCATTTTTTTAAGGTATAACAACATGACTAAATACTATGCTGAAGTAAAGGCAAAGCCTGACTTTGTGGAATTGGAAAAAGAAGTTCTCAAGTTTTGGGAAGAAGATAAAACTTTTGAAAAATCGGTGCATAATCGCGACGGTGCGGCGGAATTTGTGTTTTATGACGGCCCGCCGTTTGCCAACGGAACTCCGCACTACGGACACATTATGGTTTCGTATGTTAAAGATGTGGTGGCTCGTTTTCAAACTATGAACGGCAAAAAAGTCGAACGTCGTTTGGGCTGGGATTGTCACGGTTTGCCGGCCGAAATGTCGGCGGAAAAACAATTAGGGGTTTCCGGTCGCAAAGAAATTGAAACTTACGGAATAGAAAAATTTAATGATTTCTGCCGTTCCGATGTGTTGAAATATTCCGGTATTTGGGTGGATTTATTTAAACGAATCGGACGTTGGGTAGATTTCAACAACGATTATAAAACTATGAATTTGTCGTTTATGGAATCGGTTATTCATAACTTTAAGGAACTTTATGATAAAGGTTTGGTTTATGAAGATTACCGAGTTTTGCCGTATTCTTGGGCGGCTGAAACTCCGCTTTCCAACTTTGAGGTAAACTTAGGTTATAAAGATAAGACCGATAATGCCATTACAATTATGTTTAAGTTGGAAAACGGGCAGAAAATTTTGGTTTGGACCACCACACCGTGGACCTTGCCTTCTAACTTAATGTTGGCGGTGGGTGAAGATATTGATTATGCAGTTATGGAAGAAGACGGACAACAGTATATTATTGCCAAGGCTCGTATGGGCAGTTATAAAAAGCAATTGGAAAATGCGGTTTTGGTTAAGGAAATTAAGGGTTCTGACTTGGTGGGGCTTTCTTATGAGCCGATGTTCCCTTACTTTAAAAACTTAAAAGATAAGGGTGCATTTAAAGTTCTGTCGGGCGAATTTGTTTCTACCGAAGACGGTACGGGCGTTGTGCATATTGCACCGGGTTTCGGTGAAGACGACTTTGAAGTTTGTCGTGCTTATGATGAGAACTTTCCGATAGTTTGTCCGGTGGATGAAGCCGGTAAGTTTACTTCGGAAGTCAGTGATTATGCGGGACAACAGGTTTTTGATACCAACGAACCGATTATGCAATGGCTGAAAGAGAACGGACTGTTGGTTAAAAAAGAGCAATATACGCACTCGTATCCGTTCTGTTGGCGTACGGATACTCCGCTTATTTATAAGGCTATGAGTTCCTGGTTTGTAAAAGTTACGGATTTCCGTGATGAGATGGTGGCTAACAATCAGCAAATTAACTGGATTCCTGGGCACATAAAAGACGGTCGTTTCGGTAAATGGCTTGAGGGAGCGAGAGATTGGTCAATTTCCCGTAATCGTTTTTGGGGTACACCGATTCCGGTTTGGAAGTCGGATAATCCGCAATACCCGAGAGTTGATGTCTTCGGTTCGGTGGCGGAAATCAAAGAAAAAACCGGTTTTGATGTAGATAATTTGCATAAACCGTATATTGATGATGTTGTTTATCCGAATCCGGATGATCCGAGCGGCAAAACCATGATGCGTCGCGAAAGTGATGTGTTTGACTGTTGGTTTGAATCCGGCTCAATGCCGTATGCACAAGTTCATTATCCGTTTGAAAATAAGGAATGGTTCGAAAATCATTTCCCGGCGGATTTTATTGTGGAAGCAATTGACCAAACCCGCGGTTGGTTTTATACACTGACGGTTTTATCAACGGCTTTGCATCATCGTCCGGCCTTTAAAAATTGTATTTGTACCGGTTTGTTGATGGCTGAAGGCGGACAGAAACTTTCCAAACGCTTGAAGAATTACCCGGATCCGAATGAAATTTTAGAAACGGTCGGCTCGGAATCGTTGCGTTGGTTCTTGGTTTCATCGCCGGTTTTGAAAGGCGGCAATGTGGCAGTTGATAAAGAAGGAAAAGAAATTGCCAAGGCTTCACGTGCGGCGATGATTCCGTTGTGGAATGCTTTTTATTTCTTCACCTTGTATGCCAATGCCGAAGATTATAAAGCCAAAGAAATTACTTCTTCAGATGAGGCAATGGATAATTATATTCTGGCCAAGCTGAAAGATTTGGCGCAAAAAGTTAAATATGATTTGGAGAGTTATGAAGTAGCAAAAGCTTGTGCGGAAATTTCTTCGTTTACGGAAATTTTGAATAACTGGTACATTCGTCGGACCCGTGAACGTTTTTGGCGCGGTGAAGATATGGCTTTTGATACTTTATACACGGTTTTGGTTAATGTGAGTAAATTGGCCGCTCCGTTGTTGCCGTTTATTTGCGAATATATGTATAAGAATTTAACCGGCGAAGAATCTGTTCATTTGTGCGATTATCCGAATTTATCGGCAATCAAGTCTGATGATAAATTGGTTGAAGATATGGATTTTGTGCAGGATTTATGTTCGGCCGGCAAGTTTATTCGCGAAGAGAAAAATTTGCGCAATCGTTTGCCGTTGGCCAGCTTAACGGTTATCGGTGCGGAGCTTTCTCCGGCTTATCAGGAGATTGTTAAAGATGAACTGAATGTCAAAGAAGTGAAATTTGATAACAATCTGGCTGCCTATGCCAGCAAAAATGTTTATCTTTATACGCCGTTGTTGGGTAAAACTTTGGGCAAAGATATGGGGGCTGTTATGGCTGCTTATAAGCAGGGACAGTGGTCGCTTAATGATGACGGAACCTTATCTATCGGCGGACAGGTGCTGAATAAGGACTTGTTTGAAGTTCGTCTTGATATGAAAGACGGAGTGGCAGGTCAATCATTTGCCGACAATAAGGCGGTTTTGACTTTGGATACGAATGTTACCGAAGAGCTCAAACGCGAAGGTATGGCCCGTGATTTTGTACGTTTGGTACAAACTTTGCGCAAAGATAAAGACTTTAATATTTCCGACAGGATAGAACTTTGCTATCAGACCAATGATGCGGAACTAGCAAAAGCTTTGGCAGAAAATGAAAATTATATTGCCGAGCAGGTTTTGGCAGTGAAAGTTTTGCCGAACTGCGGAAGCGGCACGGAAGGCGAAATTGAGGGTGCGGAAGTACTCTTTGACGCGCGTGTTGCATAATAAAAAAATAACTTAAAAAAACTCCGCTTAAGGTTGATGACCGTAAGCGGAGTTTTTTGTTGCTGCAAGCTTTTTTTCTTGACTTGCAGCGCATTTTTCGTTAAGAAGATAAATGGTTGAATTATAATTGTGAAAGTTGAATTATTGATAGGTGAAGATATTATTCGACTGGAAAGATTTTACATTTTATAACAATTTGATTATCAAAAACAAAACAATATAAGTTATGAATAAAATGGAAATTGCCTCCGATTTGCTGAGAGCAATCCGAGGTTTGGAGTTATCTCCTTCAGAAGTGAAGTGTTTGACACTGATGTGGCTGTCTTTTTATCCGTCGCTGACGGAAGAGAAGGGGTGGGAAATTAAAGTTCGCACTCCGGTGCAAGAAGGTACGGCTGAAATTGAAAAAACGGATGCCGTTTCCGAGAATACCCAAAAGACAGAGATTCCCGAGGAAACAAAGGAAGTACCGGAATCAGCAGTTGCGTCACAGGAGCAACCGGTAACGACGGAGCAAGAAATTTTGAATGTACCTCCTAAGGGATACAGTAAGAATGGTAAAAGACTTGGTCGTCCGGCGCGTAAGAAAACGGAAGAAACGACTGAAAATGCCGCTTCCGAGAATGCACAAAAGACCGAGGTTCCCGCTGAAACAGAAGAAGTAGAGGAATCAGCTGTTGCGTCATCTGAGCAGCCGGCACCGACTGAGCAAAAAGTTTTGATTTTACCTTGTAAAGGGTACAGCAAAAATGGCAAAAGACTTGGTCGTCCGCCACGTAAAAAAACGGAAGAAAAGGCTGAAGATGTTCACAATGACGAGCCCGCGAGAGCAGTGGTTGCGGAAATAAAAAAGCCCAAGCTTATCAGGCTTCCTCGTAGTGTTATGACACCTGTCTCACAACCGAAAAAAATGAGCCAAGCGGAAATTGAACGTCTGAAATATGGCAAGGAATACGGATATGATTTGCTGTATTTGGTGAACAAACTTTATGTTCGTTCTCGTTTTAAATTGCGTGAAGAAGCAGGTGTGACACCTATGGGGGTTATCATTCCTTATGTGCTCCAAAATATCCGTTATGAGATGGTGGTGTATTATGCTGATGAACATGCCCTCATTCCCGTTAATATGGCAATGCAATATGCTCAGAACGAACTTTTGCCGTATAAAGACGTGGCATGGCGAATCAAAA
>JAGDBT010000077.1 GCA_017958895.1 Alphaproteobacteria bacterium
ATGCAAGAAACAATGACAAACAGTTGAGTTGGTTTGGTAGCAATCATTCTTGTAATTTGCGTGTAACAGCATCCTGTTTCAGTTTTGAGCTAAGCCTTTGACACGAGTTGTCAGAGGCTTTTTTAAATATATCTTGTATTATTTGTATTTACAAATACTTAATATTTTTTAATACAATTTTTATCGGACTAAATTTGATTTATCAAAATATTTGATTTTATAGGCTTTTACGCCAAAAGTCCGATAATTTATGAAAAATTGCTGTTTTCGTAAACGACACAATCGGACTTTATGGGAATCAGTGATATCAAAAAAAAAGCACCCGAATGTGCTCTTTTTATTATTGGTGCCGCTGAACGAATGTGCGCGCGCTTTGCACTGCGCACCGCAAGCGGCCGGCTCGTAAATTCGCCGTCTATCTTGCGCCGAATATTTCCGGCGCTACGATTCCGGACTTTCGACCCCGCCTCGTCGTCAACGGCTCGCCGCGGAAAGCTTCTTTCCTTGCTTGCCGGACGTCTCGGGCTTTGCTCGTAAAAACAACATTTTGAGGTTGTTTTTACTTCACCGCTACCAATGACGTGCAAGAGCACTTATTGGCTAATGAGCGGTAAAACCTAATTTTTTCACAGATACTTTTAAAACAAAAAAAGGCCGGATAAACCGGTCTTTTTTGTTTTAATGGTGCCGCTGAAAAGAATCGGACTTTCGACCCCGTCATTACCAATGACGTGCTCTACCACTGAGCTACAACGGCAAACAATGCTTCGGTTGATTACTTTTGTATCTCAAAGCCGCTTGCTCAGTACAAAATACATAGAACTTTTTAAAAATCAATCTATTTTTTTCGTAAAGTGCAAAATTTATGTAAAATTTTTACTTTTTGTGTTTTAGAATGCCTAAAATAGTCTAAATAACTGAGAGGTTTTATGATGTCCGCAAAATCTAATCACGGAGAATATACGGCCGAAAACGGCGGTTACCAAAGTTGGTTTGCCAACGGTCTGCATCGTTTTATTATTATTTTCAGTATCGCTTGGTTCGGTATTGTTGCCATATATGTTACGGCTTTTTACGGTTGGAAAACGTTGTTTACCATGTTGCCGAACGAATTTAGCGGTTTTATGGCGGGAATTACCTTGCCTTTGGCTATTATGTGGGTAATTATGGCCTATATTGACCGTGGCGCGGCGTTCAAAAATGAAACCCGTATGTTGCGCGATTCTTTAAATCAGGTAATTTTTCCCGAAACTAACGGTACCGATGCCAGCCGGATGATTGCCGAAGCCATAAAATCTCAGGTGGCAGACTTGAAAGATGCCACAAAAGATGTTTGTGCGCAAAGCGAACTGATTAAACGCGATTTATCGGAAAGAGTCGCAGATTTGCGAGAATTAGCCACTTCGCTTGATAAATATTCCTCCCATTCCATGTTGGAACTTAACTCCGAAGTGCAAAAACTGATTGATAATTTTAAGGTGGTGGCCGATAAAGCTTCTTCTACCACGGCGGATTTCAGAGTAAATACCATGCAAATGCGTGAAGACAGCGAAAAATTGGTTAATTTGTTGAACCCTATGGTTAATGAAATGGTTACGGCGGCCGAACGCGTGAAAGAAGTTGTGAATGTCAATAATGAAAATATTGCCAAGGCTCAGGAACAACTCACGCAATATTCCGACAGCAGTCAGGGTGCTATCGGTAAAATGATTACCTCACTGACCGAAAAAGGCGAAAATTTGGAAAAAACCTTTTTGCGTACGGCCGAAAATTGCGAAGAACTTTTCCGCCGCTTGGATTCCGGTATTTCTCATATTGAAAGCAGTGTGAACGAACATAAGGCGGTGGTTGAGGCGCAGGCGGATTTGATTTCTAAAAATTCCGGCTATCTGGATAATAAACTGGGCGAATACGGCCGGCTTATCAGTATGGAAGTTGAGGCAATGGTGGAACGTTCCGGCACTTTGGAACAAAATATAGAGGCTCAGCTCAAAAACTTGAAAGATACCTCGGAAGAAGTTTTGCGGGTGTTTGACGGTTTGGATGCCAATATTGCTTCAAAACGGCAATTGCTGGAGAATGAAAGTCGTCAGGTGGTAGAGAATTTGAACGGCTCGATGAACAACATAAATCAGGAAGTTTCCGCGGCCTTGGAAACTTATGCCGGAAAAGTGGCGGGTTTGAGCAAGGTAATGGAAGATCATCTGGATAATTTGCGCGACGGTTATGAAAAAACCGAAAAACAAATAGATGAATTGAATGAAAAAATTCAAACCAACAATATAGATACCTTTATGCGCGGTTCCTCCGATATTATATCCGAACTTGAGGCTTTGTCGGTGGATATTGATGCGGTGTTTGATAAAGCGGATAAGGAAAGCGATTTGTGGAAGAAATATCATGAAGGCGACCGCGAAGTGTTTGCACGTTATGTATCTAAAAACATGACTAAAAAGCAGTTGGCGGATATTCGCAAAAAATATGAAAGCAAAACAACATTCCGTTTGTTGGTTGACCGCTATCTGCAAGACTTTGAAAGTCTGGTTAATGCGGCACGCAGCAACCAACGTTCGGGCACTTTTTTGGCTTTGATTTCCGGTTCGGATATCGGCAAGGTTTATTATATTCTGGCCAGGGCATTGGATAAAGTAAGCATATAATGAGTTTTTTAAATTTTGACAGTTGCGTTTTTATGGCTCCGATGGCGGGAATTACCGATGCGCCGTGGCGAAAAATACTGTCTTCTCTGGGTGGCGGCAATTTGATTTCCGAAATGGCGGCCGTTAATGCCATTCAACGTCAAAATCCGAAAAGTTATCAAATAGCAAATGTTAAAGACGAGTCCTATCCGGTGGTGGTGCAGTTGGTGGGAAACGACGCGGAATTGTTTTCCGAGGCCGTAAAATTGGTGGCTGATTTGGGTGCCAAGTCCATAGATATCAATATGGGTTGTCCGGTAAAAAAAATCGTAAACAATAATTCGGGTTCGGCTTTGATGAAAGATATGGTTTTAGCCTCGCAAATTATTGAGGCGGCGGTTAAAGCCTCAAAGCTTAAAGTCAGCGTTAAGTTTCGCAAAGGCTGGGATAATGAGCATGTCAACGCGGTGCCTTTTGCCAAGATGTGTGAAGAAAGCGGAGCTGCGTATTTGACGGTGCACGGGCGCACTCGTTCGCAAGGTTACAGCGGCAAAGCGGATTGGGATATCATAAAACAAGTCAAGGAAAACGTGAAAATTCCGGTGATCGGTAACGGCGATATAGATTCTCCGCAAAAAGCCAAAGAAATGATGTTGCAAAGCGGCGTTGACGGAGTTATGATAGGTCGAGCCATGTTGGGAAATCCCTGGCTGTTAAATAGGGTGCACTGTTTTTTGCAAAACGGTGTGGAAACAGCAAGTCCGACTGTTGCGGGAATAAAAAAAATGTTGCTGAAACATTTGCATTTGTTGGTGGATTATTATGGCGAGAAGGCGGGAATGGCTATTTCGCGCAAGCATGTCGGTTGGTATGTGAAAAGTTTGTATGAGGCAAAAAAGTTCAGAGAACAATACAATAAAATAAATTCTTTGGCAGATGCCGAAGAGGTAATCGAAAAATATTTTACGGAGATTGAGTCATGAAAATCGTGGTCGGTGGCGCAACC
>JAGDBT010000007.1 GCA_017958895.1 Alphaproteobacteria bacterium
AGGATATAGAAAAAGAACTGAGCGGCGGTGAGGAAAACACCACTAACAACCGAATGGAATTAACGGCGGTTATTGCGGCTTTAAGCGCGCTGAAAACCATATGCAATATTTCATTATATACCGACAGCAAATATGTTATGTGCGGCATAACCGAGTGGCTGCCGAACTGGAAACAAAACGGTTGGCATACGGCCAACAAAAAGAAAGAAGTTAAAAATATTGACTTGTGGCAAAAACTTGATGATTTGACACAAAAACATGAAATTCGCTGGGTTTGGGTTAAAGGGCATAACGGTCATCCGGAAAACGAACGTTGCGATGCTCTGGCGCGAGGCGAGGTGGAAAAAATTAAAGAAAATATGCAAAATAAAACTTGACAAAACTAGACAATAGAGATATCATAAGCACAGTTAAATTTAGTATTAATCTTTTAAAAATTGTGTTATGTTATTAATCAGTTCTAGTGTAGAGAGAGTTCTCGAGTGTATCGGAATCGGATGGTCACTGTTCACACTTCTCATCTTCATTATTATCGCAATCTGGAGTATCTGCGGTATGTTCACTAAAGGTGATAAGCGTGATATGGATTTTTATGATGAAGAAGAGAGCGAGAAATAAAAGTAATAACTAAAAATAAAAACGGAGCTCAGGAAAACTGACCTCCGTTTTTCATTTTTAAACTGAATGCCTGTGCAAAAAATAAGTAGTCTTATATACATTTTCACAAAATGTGTTAATCTCAAGACGTTAACTTATTCTATTTGGAGAAGGACTATGAAAAAAATATTAGCTGTAACGGCGGTTTGCGGTGCTATATTGGCTGCTGCTCCGTCATATGCAATTGACTCAACAGGCGGTTGCGGTTTAGGATCTATGGCTTGGCGCGGTCAATCCGGTGTTATTCCGCAGTCTTTGGCTATTACCACCAACGGTACATTCTGGACGAATACTTTCGGTGTTACTTCCGGAACTTCCGGATGTGATCCGGACGGTGTTATTACCGGCGGAACCGGCAAAATGATGTTGGCTTTCTTGGAAGACAATATGGAACAGTTCGCTATGGATGCGGCTGCCGGTCGTGGTGAAACCATTGATACTTTAGCCGGTATCATGAATGTAGACAGTGCTACTTTGGGTAAAGAAGTGCAAAAGAATTTTGCTTATATCTTCCCGAATGACAATGTTGAAGCTGTTGATGTTACTTTGAGAGTTATGGAAGTAGCTAAGGCTTAATTTTTGCTGACAGACAGCCACTCTTTAGGGGTGGCTGTCTTTTTTTGTTAAAATGTCAAAATTAAAACTCTGTATTTTCTTGTTGGGATTTTTATTTTTTTCTTCGGCTCTGAAAGCTGAAGAAATGCCTGGTGTTGCCGAATTGGCAAACAGTACGGAGTGGCTTAAATTATTACATTATCGAAAGAGTTTCGGCAGTTATAAAGGCCTGATGAATTCCGCCGAATTTTATGTCAGTCCGGAAGGGAGATATAATTCCGAATCTGAAATAAAAGCAGAGATACAGGCCTTCAATAACAATGAAAAAGTAAAATGTGCATTTCCGGCGCGTTTTATGTGGCTTAAATCCAAGGGTTTGGTAAAAGGCGATTTGAGTGACTGTGAGGAATATCAAAAGTTTATGGATGGTGTTAAACCCAACGGAGTTACTCTGCTGTTTACCAGTGCTTATATGAATAATCCGGCCTCAATGTTCGGTCACACCTTAATCAGAATAGACACCGCCCGCAAGGGAACGCAAATGTTGGCACACGGTTCCAATTTCGGAGCAAACTCCGGTACGGATACCGGAGCAACTTTTGCACTAAAAGGGTTGTTCGGCGGTTACGAAGGCGGTTATAATATCAGTCCTTATTGGGATATCATAAACACCTATAATAACATAGAAAATCGTGATATTTGGGAATATCGCTTAAATTTGACTCCGGCCGAGCAGGAAAAGTTTGTTAATCATCTGTATGAAATGAAAAAAGCCAGAGTACGTTATTTCTTTTTAAGTAAAAATTGCTCGTATATGATTTTGGAATTGCTTGAAGCGGTGCGTCCGGAATTGGATTTGAGTTCGAAATACCAATATTGGGCCATTCCGTTGGATACCTTGAAAACGCTTAAAGATGTTCCGGGGTTAATCGGAGAAGCCAATTATCGTCCGGCTCGCTATACCAAAATTCAAGCATCGCTGAAATCTATGAATAAAGAACAATATCAGGCGTTTTTGCAGGCCATAAAGCAACAAAACTATGAAATGGAAGAGTTGTCCGAGGCTGATAAACCGGAAGTTCTGGAAACCGCCTATCAGTATTATCAATATCGTTATATTGCCAGAGATATGGAACTTAAAGATTATCGTAAAAACAGCTTTGCGGTTTTGCGTAAACGGAGCCAAATGCCGGTTGCCGAAGAAAAGGAAATTGCCGGAGAAGATCCGAGCTTGTCGCATGATTCTTTACAAATGGAACTAAACGGCGGGGTTTATAATAAACGCAGTTTCGAGGAATTTGTTATCAGACCGGCCTATACTTCTTTAACCGACGATGATTACGGTTTAATCAAAGGGGCGGGCATAAAAGTTATGGAAAGTCGTTGGCGCTATTATAATCAAACTCATAAAGCGGTTTTGCAGAAATTTACGATTTTGGGTATTGATTCTTTGGTGCCGGCCGACAGAGTTTTTAATCGTTATTCTTATAAGACATATTTCGGTGTACTTCGAGAATATAACCCGCAAACAGAAAAAGAAATTTATCTCGGAGATGTCGGTTTCGGAATTGGCAAAACCTATGCGATTGCCGATTGGTTGTGGATGTATGGTATGCTGGGAGCTTCCGGGCAGTTCGGGGATAGGATAAGAGACAAGTTTTGGTTGGGAGTGCGACCGGAAGTGGGAATCTTTAATGACTTCGGCAGATTGAAAAGCACATTTAAGGTGCAAAAAACGTTTGCCGATAAAAAATTCGGCGAGCGCTTAAAATATGAAGCCGAAATCGGTTTCGGAATAACCAGAAATCTGTCGCTGAAATTGAAGTATATGTCATCACACAATTACAAAGGCCATAATGAAGAAGAATTCAGCGGTGGCCTGACAGCCAGTTTTTAGCTGTTTATCTTTGCAAAAGAAAAGTACAAGGACCGTCGTTTATCAGCTTTACCGACATATCGGCCTGAAAAATTCCGGTTTGGACGGGCAGATTTTGCTTTTTAAGCTGTTCAACAAAATATTCATAAAGTTTTTCAGCTTCCTTGGGAGCGGCAGCGCTATCAAATCCCGGACGATTGCCTCGGCTTAAATCGGCGGCCAAGGTAAATTGTGAAACCGCCAACAGTTCGCCGTTTACATCTTGAACCGATAAGTTCATCTTTTTATTTTCATCTTCAAATATACGCAAAGCCGCAACCTTTTTTGCCAAATAATCGGCCTGCGCCGCGGTATCATCTTTTTCAATACTGATAAACAGCAATAAGCCGCGATTTATTTGCGAAACGGTTTTTTGATTAACCTCAACCGAGGCGGATAAAACTTTTTGTACGAGTACCTTCATTTTTTTCCTTAATAAAAGATATAAGCCAAGATAATTGAAGCAGTTATACCGACGAAATCGGCAAAAAGCGCACAAGGTAAAGCATGGCGGGTTTTGGAAATTTTGACAGCTCCGAAATATAAAGCTATAACATAAAAAGTGGTTTCCGTAGAACCTTGAATGGTTGAAGCAACAAAAGCCGGAAAACTGTCAGCGCCGTAGGTTTGCATGGTTTCAATCATCATGGCGCGAGCGCCGTTGCCGGAAAGCGGTTTCATCAAAGCGGTCGGCAATGCCGGAACAAAATCGGTGTTAATGCCGAGGGCGGCAATTCCTTTACCGACAAGCCAAACCAGGCCGTCCAGAACACCGGAATAACGCAAAACGGCAATGGCCGCTAACATTGCCACCAAATAAGGAATAATTTGCACGGCAATTTGAAAACCTTCTTTGGCACCGCTGATAAAGGTTTCATACAAATTGAGTTTTTTATAAGCCCCGAACAGCAGAAAAAAGGTGATAAAAGAAAGGATTAAGGCATTTCCGCAAATTTCGGAATATTTAATCTTTGCCTCGGACGGCAAAAAATAGAAATAGGTACAGATAAGACCGACCAAACCTATAACAGCCAACAGATAAAACAGCACCGTTTTAGAAAATATATGCAGTTTTTGCTTAAAGGCTACCGCTAAAAAGCCGGCAATTGAAGAGCAGGTTGTGGCCAGAAGAATAGGGATAAACACGGCCGCCGGATTAGTTGCCCCCTGTAAGTGTCTGTACATCAGAATAGAAATCGGCAACACGGTTATGGCGGAAGCATTGATAACAATGAACATAATTTGAGCATTGGAGGCTTCGGTTTTATGTTTGTTGATTTCTTGCAGTTGCTCCATGGCTTTTAATCCCATAGGCGTTGCGGCATTATCAAGCCCTAAAATGTTAGCCGCCATATTCATCACCATAGAGCCTATGGCCGGGCTGTCAGCCGGAACTTCCGGCATAATGATTTTAAAAAGCGGGCGCAGAGCCTTGGCCAATAATTCGGTAAGGCCTGATTTTTCGGCAATTTTCAAAAGACCGAGCCATAAACAAAGCATGCCGGTTAAATTTAAGGCCAGTTGAAAGGCACCGGTAGCGGCGCTGAACAGTTGATTGGTCATTTCGGTCCAAATTTCCGGATTGCCCAAAAATAAACTTTGCACCAAAGCGGCAATAAATCCTAAAACAAAAAAACAGGTCCACAAAAGATTTAGCATAATAAGTTCCTTGTATTATTCAATGTTGAAAGTATAAGACACTTCTTTTACCGGAGGAGTATCTTTTTCCCACGGTCGTGCATAAAAACCGCGAATTTTTACCGTTCCTTTGGCCTGAGTTTTGAAAGTAATTTGCTTTTTACCGCCGGCACCGACCAAATCAGTATGAGAAGGCAGAAATTCTTCCCTTAAATCAGAAATAAGGTTTTGCTGCCGAGAATCTGCCGAAAATTGCCAAGAATATCCCGTAGTGGGATTTTCCGGTAAGGTAATTACAACCGATTTGTTGAGGGGAAGCGAAAATTCTTTTCCGGAGTCTTTATCGGTAAGTTCCAACGGTTCGGAAAACACGCAGGCCGGAAAAGATAGAAAAATGAGAGCGATTAAGCATATTTTTTTGATAAATGTCATTTAAGCCTCCTCAAATTACGACTTCTGCGGTATTATGGCAAAAAACATCTGACAGCGCAAGCGTTATTTGTCGGTTATTATGAGGGTTTTTCCATACAATTTTGAGCCCGGAGAGATAATCTTTTGTAACGGCTGTGCATAAATATGCCGAAGCTTTTGAAAAAATCGGCGATATTGCTACAATGACGGGAGTTTTTTAGTAAACGAAGAGGTAAAGATGTCGGAAAATAGCAATAAAATGGTGGTTTTACAGGTGTTGCCGGAGTTAAATCAGGGCGGCGTGGAATTGGGAACAATAGAAATTGCTTCCGAATTGCAAAATCGCGGTATTGAAAATTATGTGGCTTCGGAAGGCGGACGTATGGAATTTCAGTTGGAGCGCCTTAAAGTAAAGCATTTTACTTTACCTTTAAAAACCAAAAATATTTTTAAAATGTATCTTAACTCTTTGAAATTAGCTAAAATTATCAAAGAAAACGGCATAACAATCGTGCATGCCCGTTCGCGTGCACCGGCATGGAGCGCTTATTGGGCGGCCAAACGTTGCGGTGTGCATTTTATTACGACTTTTCACGGTACATACGGTCTGGGTCCTAAGGATATTAAAAAGTTTTATAACAAAATAATGACCTACGGTGAAAGAGTTATTGCCATTTCTAACCATATAAAAGAACACATCATGGAAAAATACGGCACTGACGAGAAAAAAATTCGCCTGATTGCGCGTTGCGTTAATATGGAAAATTTTGATGTGGAAAACACTTCGGCCGAGCGCATGATCAGCTATTTGGAAGAAAACAAAATTCCAGAGGATAAACCGTTGATTACTTTAATCGGGCGGCTTACTAACTGGAAGGGGCAAAAGTTGTTGATTGAAGCACTGAATAAAATCAAAGATTTGGATTTTCATTGTGTTTTGGTCGGTGATGCTCAAGGACGGGTTAAATATACTCAGGAATTGTGCGCCATGATAGAAAAATACGGTATGAGCGGCAGATATACTTTTGTCCGCCATACTGCCGATGTTCCGGCGGCGATGATGGTTTCGGCGGTTGTGCTTTCCACCTCTATTGAGCCGGAAGCCTTCGGACGCATTGCCATTGAAGGCCAAGCCATGGGCAGAATTGTGGTTGCCTCAAATATAGGGGGTTCAAAAGAAACGGTAATTGACGGTGTTACCGGCAAACTTTTTGAGAGCGGAAATGCCGACAGTTTGGCGGCCGCAATCCGTTGGGCACTTTCTCTTTCTCCGGAAGAAAAAGAAAAAATAGGGGCAGCGGCAATAAAAAATATAAAAGAACATTTTACAAAACAAATTATGTGTGATAAAACAATCAAGGTTTATGAAGAGGTCATGAACCAAAAGTAGAATTTAATAATAGTGAAAAGGTAGAAAACAATGGTAAAAATTAAATTGCCTGACGGCAGTATTATGGAAGAAAAAGACGGTATTTCCGGTTTGGAAATCGCCAATAAAATAAGTTCAAGTTTGGGAAAGGCCGCTTTGGCTGTTTCCGTTAATGATAAATTGCAAGATTTAACCGCTCCTATAACTACCGATTCTACAGTCACTATTGTCACCGCCAAAGATAAGGACGGTTTACATATTTTGCGTCACTCATGCTCACATATTATGGCTGAGGCAGTTCAGGAACTGTGGCCTGATACCCAGGTTACGATCGGACCGGCAATCGAAAACGGTTTTTATTATGACTTTGCTCGCAAAGAACCGTTTACGACGGAAGATTTTGCCAAGATTGAAGAAAAGATGCACGAAATTGTAAAACGTGATGAAAAAATTGAACGCATTGTTATGCCGCGTGAGGAAGCAATTAAGTTCTTTAAGCAAAAAGGCGAACATTATAAAGTGGAAATTATTGAAGATTTGCCTGAGGGAGAAATTATTACTCTTTATCGCCAGGGAAATTATACCGATTTGTGTCGCGGTCCGCATGTTCCGTCAACTTCAAAGGTCGGTGATGCTTTCAAAATTACCAAAGTGGCAGGTGCTTATTGGCGCGGTGATTCCAATAACGAAATGTTGCAACGCTTATATGCCACGGCTTGGGCAAACAAAAAAGACTTGGATGCTTATCTGACCATGTTGGAAGAAGCGGCTAAACGTGACCATCGTAAAATCGGCAAGGAAATGGATTTGTTCCATTTTGAACCGGAATATGCTCCGGGTGCGGTTTTCTGGCATGATAAAGGTTATAAGATTTATCGCAAGCTGATTGAATATATGCGCAATCGTCAGGAACATAACGGTTACAGTGAAATTTCCACGCCGCGTATTATGGACAGATGTTTGTGGGAAACTTCCGGCCACTGGGATAAATACGGTGCGCATAACTATTCCGGCAACACCGAGGACGGACGTGTGTTCTGTGTTAAACCGATGAATTGTCCGGGTGGTTTGTTGGTTTATAAACAGGGTGTTAAGTCTTATCGTGATTTACCGCTCAGAATGGCTGAATTCGGCAAGGTTAA
>JAGDBT010000078.1 GCA_017958895.1 Alphaproteobacteria bacterium
CCGCTTATCAGTTATGAATTTCTAAAAGATTGCTGTGTGTTGTTGCATTAAGCCGGCTTGAAAACGGTTTTGGTCAGTAACGGGCACATAAATCAGGAGCCGTTGACGGAATTATTGCCTTTGATTGATGCGATGAATATCGATTTGAAAGGTTTTACCAAAGAATATTATGATTATGTGGGCGGTAATTTGGAATGTGTAAAACAAACGATTGCCACGGCTTATCGGAAGTGTCATGTGGAAGTTACCACCCTGATTGTACCGACCAAAAATGACAGTGTGGCAGATATGGAAAAAGAGGCTGAGTGGTTGGCCGGTTTGTCTGCGGAAATACCGTTACATATCAGTCGCTATTTTCCGCGCTATAAGAGTGATATTCCGGCAACCCCGATTGAAAAAATCAAAGAATTGCAAGAAGTTGCCCAAAAATATCTGAAACATGTGCATATAGGAAATTGCTGAAATGCGCTTGGAAGATAAAATATTTCGGCAAGCTGAAGCAGATTTTGCAAAATTGGCAAAATACGGTTTTCGGAAAACTCGGGAAGGATTTTATTTTGAAAAATTGCTTTTTAATGACAGTTTTAAGGCAGTGATAAAAGTCAGCGAATCGGGAATTATAACCGGCGAAGTTTATGATGTTGATACGGGAGATATTTATTTTCCCTTAAGGGTTGAGGATATGGCGGCCGGGTTTGCCGGCGAGGTACGCGCCGAATATGAAAATTTGTTAACCGATATAAAGAATAAGTGTTGCCTGGTGTCTTATTTCAGCAGCGCTCAGGCCAACAGAATTGCCGATTTGATTTTTGCCGCCTATGGCGATAAGCCGGATTTTCCGTGGGAGAAAAGCGCTGATTGCGGAGTGTTTCGCAATCAGCAAAATCGCAAATGGTATGCCTTGATAATGAGTATAGACTTCGGAAAACTGGAAAAAGGAAAAGAAGGTTTGTTGGAAATAATGAATATTAAAATAGCAGAAGATAAAATACCGGAATTGCATAAACAAAAAGGTATTTATCCGGCTTATCACATGAATAAAAAGAACTGGATTACGCTGGTTCTTAACGATACACTTGCCGATGAAAAAGTGATGAGTTTGTTGTCCGAAAGTCATGGCTTTACGTTAAGAGGTTCGCGAAAATAAAATTTTTGTTGCGAATTTAAATTTTTTATTTTATGTTGCAGGCAATCGAGTGTTGTAGGCGCTCAAGAAATAATCGTTTTTAAAATTGTAAATAGGAGAACTTAAATGAAACAACTTGCAGGTGCCATCAGAATTGGCTGGGTTATTGAATATAAGGGTAAACCGTGGACCATTACCAAAGCAGTGCATATTAAACCGGGAAAAGGCGGTGCGTTTATGCAGGTAGAAATGAAAGAAGTTGAAGCGGGAACCAAAACCAATGAACGTTTCAGAACGGAAGATACAGTTGAAAAATTAATGGTGGAAGATAAGGATTGCCAATTCTTATTTGAAGATGCCAGCGGTTTGAATTTTATGGAGAACGAAACCTTTGAACAGTTCGCCATGCCGTCTGATTTGTTGGGTGATTCGCGTCCGTTTTTGACTGACGGAATGCAGGTGAAAATTTCTTATATTGACGGTCGTCCGATTTCGGTTGATTTGCCGTTACAGGTTATTTGCACGGTAGTGGAAACCGAACCGGTGATTAAAGGACAAACCGTTTCATCATCTTATAAGCCGGCAATTTTGGATAACGGAGTTCGCACAACCGTTCCGCCGTTTATCGGAGTTGGCGATAAAATCGTGGTAGGTACTGCCGAAGCTAATTATGTTGAAAGAGCAAAATAATGGCCTATATTTCTCCGATTTTAACTTTGATGGTCGGTGCGGTAAAGAAAATTTCCGTTGCTTTATCACGCGACTTTAATGAGTTGGAACATTTGCAAAGCGGCTCGCATAACGATGGCATGTTTGCCAGTCGTTCATACGAAAAAGCGGCCAAAACATTGCTTGAAGAATTGAGCAAAGCCAAGCCGGGCTATAAAGTGATTATTGATGACAGTGAGGCTTTACCGGCTTCGGGAAATGCTTTTTTGGTTGCGCCGATTGACGGTTTTGCCGATTTTGCTCACGGTAATGCGGCCTTTGCAATCAGTGTGGCTTTGCTTGAGGGCGGTAATGTTGTTAATGCGGTGATTTACAGCCCGATAAGCGATGAGCTTTTCTTTGCCGAAAGAGGAGGCGGAGCTTTTAAAGAAGGTTTCAGAAATCATGAAAGATTAAGAGTTTCCGGTGCCAAAAATTTGGGAAAAGCTTTGTTCTCATGCAATGCCGATGCGGGTATTGTGCAAAAGGTTTTGGCAGTAAGTCCGAATCTGCTTATAGAGGGCAGTACGGCTCTGGCATTAGCCAGATTTGCCGGTGGCAAAAGCGATGTCGTTATAGGGACCGCTACGGGGAAAACAGCAATAGCGGCCGGAATTTTGGTGGTTAAAGAATCCGGCGGTTATATTTTTTCCGTAGGGGAAACGGATATTCGCACGGAAAACCTCAAAAAAGTTCTGGAAGAAGGAAATATTGTGGCTACCAACGAAAGTTTGCGGCAAAAAGTTGCCGAATTGTTGGCCGAGCAGAAAAAAATTTAAAAAGTGTAAAAATAATGCTTGCGAATTTTATTTGCTTAATGTATAAAGGCGTA
>JAGDBT010000079.1 GCA_017958895.1 Alphaproteobacteria bacterium
AAAAGCCAAAAAAACTCCAATAATCAAAGAACATAAAGCTTATGCAACCAAGCAGGATTTTTCGGATTATTCAAAAGCTTTGGAAGATGCCGAATTCGGCGGTATAGATAATACAACCCTGAAAAAATTTAAAAAAGAAGAATTCAAAATCGAAGGGGTTTTGGATTTGCATGGTTTAACCGAAAAAAAGGCTTTTGAGCAAGTAGAAGATTTTATTGTTCGCAGTTATAATCAAAACAAAAGATGTGTTGTTATTGTTACCGGCAAAGGTTTGCGGGTGTGTGAAGACGACATATTTGCCGAGCGGGGAGTTTTGCATAAACAAGTACCGCAATGGCTTAATTTGCCGCATTTAAGGGCACTGATTTTGATTTATAAACACCCTTCGGAGCGACTTGGCGGCGAAGGCGCTTTATATATTTTATTGCGGCGAAATAAGGATATTTAAAAAAACGGCACTATTGCGCTTTTTCGTTGGGAATAAGCGGATAATTTTGCCAATTTTTCAGGTTATAATGCCACCACTCGTGCGGTATGGATTCAAAGCCGACACTTTCCATTAAAGATTTGAGTTGTTGCCGGTTTTTAACGGCTTCCGGCGAGGCTTCATTATAATCATGTCGGGCTTTTTGCAGATGAATTTTAAATTCGGCAAAATCGCCGGCGGCTACCTGCTGTTGAAAAGTTTTTTCGTAGGCATCAACTTCTGTCGGATAAATTAAATTGTGGCCGTTAATATCCGTAAGACACACATCTACCGCCGTTCCGTGACAATGGTTTGAAAGTTCCGGAGAAAGAGCCATAAAACCGGGAAAAGGGATGAGTTCTTGCATTTTTTCATGAGCAAGCGGCGGACGATAAGCATCGCAAAGGCGCATTTTTAAATTGTTTTGTTCCAAAAACGGAATAAGGCGCAATAAAGCATTTTTAACATCTTTGTGCATATAAGCCTTGTTGCCGTAACCTGTTTCTTCATAAACAGCCCGACCGAACATATTCTCTTTTTTGGCATACATCAAATCGATAATAAAATGAGAATCTTCAAATAAAACGAGCTGTGTCATATAGGGCTCCTATGTGTAAGGCCGATTATTTATCAGCCATGTTTTGTTTCATAAGACCTTGAATATAAGAGAAGATTGATTGTTTTTTAGGCTTACCGGCTTGGGCTTTTTGCTGACGTCGATAATCTTCTTTTTGTTTTTTTATTCTCTCATAGGTTTCTTTTAATTGGCTTTTTTGCCGCATTACATCTTGCTTGTTTTTTAACAAAGGAGAGAGCCAAATTTCATCATGAACAAGGCGGAGCAAAGCGCTCACAAGATAGGCTTGTTGCTGAGTTACCGGGTCGGAAGGATCTTGTCTTAGTCTCCGCAATTTATCGTACAGAGCGAGCTGAACATCGGCTTTGCCGATAATCTCTTTATGGTCTTTCTGATAGACTTCCGAAGAAAAAGAGCAACGAATTTCAGCTTTTTTATTTTGATTGTTCAAAGAAACGGTTACTTTGTAAAAATCATCTTTATAATCATGGGCAAGCAGTTCTTCCTTAGGCATAAGGGAAGAGTCCTTAAAATCGTAGTGAATATCCAAAACAAAGGTTTTATCGTGATATTTGTCGGTGATGGTATATTGTGTATCCGAACCGGCTAAAGGAAAAAAGTTTTCCGCCGCAGAACGCGAATATTGAGAAGACTCCTTTATTTCTGGAGCTTCTTCCGATTGTTTACGTTTTTTGAAAAAATTAAAAAATTTCATAATATACCTTTCATAACTTGCGGGGAGCACTCTACTTTTTTTGAAAGGTATAGTCAAGTTTTTTATGAAAAAAGTATGATATATATAAAAAAAACTTGGATTCCAAAACAAATCACCTAAGTGATAAGTTCTGAAATCCAAGATTGTTTGGCGGTCTGACTCATTTAAAATACAGGAGTAATGCCTGTTGCCTCAAGTGCCAAAGATATTGCTCCGAAAGCGGCCAGGAAAAAACCCAAAAAACAAAAAGCACCTTGAAAGGTGCTTTTATCAAATGGTGCCGCTTAGGAGATTCGAACGCCCGACCCACGCATTACGAATGCGTTGCTCTACCAACTGAGCTAAAGCGGCGCGACAAAGGTATAGATAAACCACTTTAGCCGAT
>JAGDBT010000080.1 GCA_017958895.1 Alphaproteobacteria bacterium
CATAGATAAAGAAGTTCTGAAACCGATATACATTGAAAATAAAAGGGAATTCTTGGAGCCTGTCGGTGATTTTGTTAAGGTCGATTTGACTGAGGAACAACAACGGGCGGCCGACTGTCTGTGCAGTAAGGTAGGAAACGGTTTTTCGGTTACTTTATTGGATGGAATAACCGGCTCGGGAAAGACGGAAGTATATTTTGAGGCCATAGCGAAAACTTTGGAAACAAGTCGACAGGTGCTGATATTGGTGCCGGAGATTTCTCTGACCGCACAATGGTTGGAAAGATTTAAAAAACGTTTCGGAGTTCGTCCGGCATGTTGGCATTCCGGATTAAGCGTTAAAGAACGAACGGATACCTGGAAAGCCATAGCCGAAGGGCGCGTTAAGGTTATTGTAGGAGCCAGATCTGCTCTGTTTTTACCTTATACAAATTTGGGTTTGATTGTCATTGATGAAAGCCATGATCATTCTTTTAAGCAGGAAGATGTGGTTAATTATCAGGGCCGAGATATGGCGATAGTAAGGGGAAAAATAGAAAAATTTCCGGTTATTTTATCAACAGCTACACCTGATTTGGAAACCTTGGTAAATGTTGCAGAGGGAAAATATGAAACCGTTACATTATCCAGCCGTTATGCCAATGCGCGTCTGCCGGAGATAAAAATTATCGATTTAAAACAAGACCGTCCGCAAAAAGGCGAATGGGGTGTTTCTTGGCTGGCACCGAGTTTGGTGGAGGCTTTGGATGCAAATTTGCAAAAAGGCGAACAATCGGTATTGTTCTTAAATCGCCGCGGCTATGCACCATTGCTTATCTGCCGTGATTGCGGGCACAGACTTCAATGTCCGAGTTGCAGTTCGTGGCTGACCGAACATAAAAAAAACTCGGTTATGCTATGTCATCATTGCGGATATTTTGAAGAGATTCCCCAAAAGTGTCCTCATTGCGGTTCCGAAGAAGGATTAACGGCATGCGGGCCGGGAGTAGAACGTGTGGCCGAGGAAGTTTGTATGCGTTTTCCTACAGCCAAAGTTGAAATTTTATCAAGTGATAATGCAACTTCTTTTACGGCAATTTCCAAAATTATCTCTAAAATGGAAAGAAAAGAAATAGATATTTTGGTAGGTACGCAGATTATTGCCAAAGGCCACAATTTTCCGGATTTAACTTTGGTAGGGGTTGTCGATGCCGACTTAGGTCTTATGAATAGCGATTTGCGAGCCGCAGAACAGACATATCAACTTTTATCGCAAGTTTCCGGACGTGCGGGAAGAAGTGATAAAAAGGGTGTGGTTTATGTGCAAACTCTCAATCCGGAAAATAAGGTGCTGAAATCTTTGTTGCTGCAAAATCGTAATATATTCTTGGATTTTGAGAAAGAAAGTCGTCGGATGTTGCATTATCCGCCTTATGGAAAGTTGGCTTCACTCATTGTCTCAGGCAAGCAGCAACAGACTGCGGCGGCAGTAGCGGCGGCATTCGGCAAAACTGCGCCGCAGACGGATTTGATTTCGGTATTGGGGCCGGCGCCCGCACCGTTGTTTTTGCTCAGAGATAAATATCGCTACAGGCTTTTGTTAAAAACGGCCAGAAACATAAATATACAGCAGGTGTTGCAAGAATGGCTCAAAATGATTAAGATTCCCGCATCGGTGAACGTGGAAATAGATATAGAACCTTATTCATTTATGTGATTAATATTGAGTCTTTAAAAACAGAACGCAAAAAGCGTGAGCAAGGCAAGAACAAACCAATGACCGAGGTCTATAACCACATTATGGCTGCCTATAATATTTATGGTTCCGGAAATTTCTTTTTGCAAAGCATGTCTGTCGGATAATTTTGAATTATCGTTTGAAATTGTACTTCGGGCAAGAATTTCAGTTATGCGCTTTTCAATATCCATTTTAAGATTCCGCCGACAATCTAATTTACTTTACGCAGTTCGTCATAAATTTCTATGATGTCAGTAACTTTTGCCGCTGCCACGGTAGGCGTTTCATCACAAACTTTGGTATAAATAAGTTTTATCAGTTCGGCTTTGTCTTTTGGAGCAAGAGATGCATCGCGTTCGTTCAACCATGATTCAATTTTTTCTATAATAACACAGAGTAAATCGGAATTGATGGTCGCGGCACCGCCTACGGTTGATTTGAGAGGCAAATCCGTTAATTCTTGCTCATCAACGCGCAGAATTTGCGCAAGTTTATGACGATCGACTTCACCCAAACGACGAGGAGAGCCGTTTTTAATGAATTGTTGAATGTAAGCGATGTTTTTGCCTATGGCTAGAGATACCTGAGCAAAGTTCAGTCCTCTTTCCACAATAAGACGAGCAATTTTGCGACGAATTTCTTCTGTATTTTCCATATCAAAACCTTCCGTGAAACAAACATAGGTACATTATATAATATAAATCTTAAAAGTAAAACGATATTTTTCATATTGACTGGATAATAAAAATATTATAATAAAGATGTATAAGGAGGGGTAAAAATGTCGAAAAATTGTAACAATAAAAACAATAATAGCAGTAAAATAAAGAACATTAAGCCAAATAAGACAAAACATATCAGTGTATTGGAAAAATATTTTGAGAGGGGTTATTTAGATTTATGTGAAAGTAAGTTTTCCGCCGAAGATCGTAAGCGGGTTGGCGAAATGTTATTTTATGATTATTACTGCGGAGGAATGTATAATCTTAAATCTTGTAGGTTGGATGGTGTAAATATTCCCGGTACTTCCGAGTTGGGAAACGAATCTAAAATTTTTTGCCGCGAACGTTATCTAAGAGCTGTGCGCAGTGTGCCTTCGGAGTTTTGGAAGGCCGTCAGAACTGTCTGTATAGAAGATTGCGAATTAACGGCTGAAGAAACAAAAAATAAGAAAAGTATTCTTGGAAAATATAAAATTTACTGTCAAAAAATTATGTTAAATCTTGGACTTAACAGATTAATAAAATTTTATTTGCAAAAAAATAAAAAAAGTTCTTGACATTAGGTAACCTACATGATAAGAAAATTACAATAATCAGAAAGTGTGATAATAAAAAACAGATAAAAACCGGCTTTGACCGGTTTTTTTTATGGAGAATATCATATGTATAGAGCGATTAAAGACAGAATTATTATTAAATTAGATATCCTCGAAGAGAAAGGAAACCTGATTTTGGAACCATATAAATTTCGTAACATCGGTACGGTTATCGGAGTCGGAGAGGATGTTAAAGATGTTAGGGTGGGCGAAAAGATTATCTTTTGGCCTTTCCATGAAATTGAGCTTCCCGAGGCAGATTTAGCGATAATTCGCGAGAAAAGCGTTTTGGGAATATTGCGAAATTAAAATATTTTAATAACAGCAGCAGGTCGGTTTTTTAACCGACCTTTTTTTAGGAGAAAAAAATGTCAAAGACTTTGGAAAATCGCAAAGCATTGCGTGATCGGTGGCAGAACAAAATCAGTCGGGCCGAGAAAAAATATGCGGATTATTATGATTTAATCGGCGAAATACGTGAATATTACCGCAACACTCGCCGCCGTAATAAGCAAAATATATTTTGGTCATCGGTAGAGACCTTAAAACCTTTTTTATATTTTAAGCAGCCGACCCCTTTTATTGTTCGCAATCGTAAAAGCGGAGACGAAAGCGAAAATTTGGCGGCCATAATTATGGAGAGGGCTTTGTTATGGAATATGAAGCAATTTGATTTTGACAGTGTGATAAAATATGCCAGAAATGATTTTTTGCTTTCCGGTATGGGTATTTTGTGGGAGCAATATAACCCTACATTTTACCCCGTCGGAAATGAATTCTTGAAAAAACATGAGCAAGTCGATACCGTTTATGTGAGCCCGGTTACTTTTTTAGCCGACACCGAAAAAGTAAATGTATGGGAAGATGTCAGTTGGATAGCTCGCAAAACCTCTTTAACTCTCTCGGAAGCGGCGGAAAATTTTTCAGAAGAAATATTTGAGTATCTGAATTCGCGTTTTGGTGATGAGGCCATGATAACGGTTTATGAAATTTGGGATAAAGACAGCAAATGCATCTATTATCTGAGCCCGGAATATCCGTTGGATTTTTTGGAAGTTTATGAAGATACCTTGCATTTGACAGGCTTTTTCCCGTGTCCGAAACCTATAATGGCAACTTTGACCAATGACGGTATTATACCTATTCCCGATTATGTGGAAATAAAAAGTTTGCTGGATGAGCTTGACGGAGTTAATAATCGCATGCGCTTAACCATGCAGGCTTTAAAAGTTTCAGGTTGCTATGATAACAGTTTCCCGGAATTGGCCAATATTTTGGATAAAGATGTAACGCTTGTTTCGTTGAGTGATTTTCAAAAACTTAAAGATGCCGGTGGCATAAGAGGAATTATGGAATTTGCTCCGATTGAGCAATATGTTTCGGCTTTAACCGTGTTGGCGGAACGTCGTCAGACCTTGGTAAATTCAATTTATGAAGTTACGGGTGTCAGTGATATTATGCGCGGAGTATCCGACAGCAAGGATACCGCTACGGCAGTTGTTAAAAAAACTAATTTCGGAACATTGCGTAATCAGGACCGCCAAAACGATATGCAACGTTTTTTGAAAGATTTGTTGCGCATTAAGGCGGAGATTATCTGCGAACAATTTTCGGGTGAGTTTCTACTTTCTTTTTTGAGTGATGAGGAGCGTAAGGATATGGATAAAGCCATTCAAGCCGTCAAAATTTTGAAAACCTCAAAACTTAAGGGCATGATTATAGATTTGGAAACAGACGGTTGCTATGACATAGCCGGCGAAGAAGAACGAACAATGAAGGTGCTTAACAATATAAATGAAATAATTGTAAAGGCGTTTGGTCTGGTATCGGAACAACCGGCTTTGTTACCGCTATACAAACAAATGTTGGAGAGCGCTGTGGCCACCATGCCGAAAGCCCGACAGTTTAATTCGGTAATGGATACAGCTTTTGAGCATATAGAAAAAGAACTTAATGCGCCGGAGCCGAAACTGGAACGTCAAGATGCGGCTTATTTGGAATTGCAAAAGCAGAAGATAAGCCAGGATTATAATATCAAAAAAGAACAAAACGAAATCAAGAGGGAAGAACTGGATTTGAAAAAAGCGGAACTTCTCAACGAACAAAAATAAAAGGAGAAAATAAATGCCATTTGATTCACAAGGTAATTTTTCCCGCCTTCATAATTGGGAAGATGACAGACTTAATAATATAGAAATTGTCAGCGATCGCCATGACGAAGAAGATGATAATTTTGCCGAAGGTTTATCGCAATGTATGTTGCGCGATGGCCGCGGTGCCATGAACGGTGATTTGGATATGGGCAATTTTCAAATTAAAAATATTGCCGATGCCTCACTGGACGATGATGCGGTAAATTTGGGGCAAGTTCGCGGGATGTTGGAAAACATCAACGGAGTTGCACATTTGAGCGGTGCAGAAACTTTTACGGGCAACAAAACATTTACGGGTACGGTCGGTTGTTCAGGAGCGGTCAGCCTTAGCGGAACCACGACGGCAACAACCTTAACAGTCACCGGAACTCTGAATATTCCTGGCGGTAAAATATGGATTGCATAGGAGGGGAATATTATGAGCGTATTAACCCAAAGATTGCATATTAAAAAAAACGGAGCGTCTGAGCAGACAGCTTTAATTTACAGCACTATCGGGGAATGTCCCGCGCCTAATCTTAAAGTAACGGTTGGCAATGTTGCGGGATATATCAAACTGGGAAGTGTTAATAACAGCAACGCTACTTCGGGTAGAGTTCATCTTAACGGCGAAGGCAAAGATTATGCGATTTTATCACAAGCCTCTGAAGCAGATTTTCCTGAAGAATGGGGCAGATTTTTAACTATTAAGTTTTCTATGACCAGATCCATAAATCGCCGTGAATACGCTTATGGATGGTGTTTGCATTTTGAAAACGGAGAACTGCCGATTATTGTGGGCTATAAAGATACGAAAGTTTCTTTTAACCGAAAATATTTTCATACAACAATTCATCGGAACTATGACAGCGCTTCGTATATCAAAACTCTGCAGATGATTTTGCCGTCATATATAGCAGAAAACAGCGAAATATCGTATTGGACGACATATGATCCGGATAGCGGAGAACAACTTAATACGGATATTATGCCGAAATCTACAATGGCAGCTTGGGGTTGGCCTAATACAAGTATCAGGACAAGCGATTTTACTTATACGGCTACTTCACAGCAACTTAAGATATATAAGAAAGGTAAGTTATTTAAAACATTCAAACTATGGGAGGGATAAAATGGTCGGAAGAATGACTAAAAATATAATTGAAGTGCGGCAGGGTGATAGTTTTACAATCACCCTGCATCTTTATAAAAACGGAGCTAATATAGATTTAGATGGTTCTGTGGTGCGTATGCAGGTGCGGAGAAACAGCGGGAGTTTGGTTTGGGAATTGTGCGCAACTTCTTGGCAGGATAATCAGGGAAAAATGCTGTTACAGATTACTCCCGAATATTCAAATATTGCAGTGGGTGATTATAAGTGCGACATCCAGTTGGAAACACCGGACGGTTCGATAAACACAATCTTTCCGTCAAATATTCACCAGATTGGCATATTTCGCATAACCGAACAAGTAACTCAAGGAGAATAAAAAATGAATACAGAGGGTTTAAGTAATTCCGGAGATTATATAGTAAACTGGAATAACGAGGCAGATTTAAATGTCAGCGTTCAAGTGGTTTATATAAAATCGGGAGAACAAGATATTCAAAAATATGTTTCTGAGGTGGTTACACCTCAGCTTAATGAGGTTGTATCTGAGGCTCGCGAACAGGCAGAGGCGGCAAGTGAAGCAGTTACGGCGGCGGAAAATATTTTATTTTTCACGCAATCGGCTTCCGAAGCTGTTTCCGAACGTTTGGGAGATGTGGGGGATATAGGTACAATTTTGGATGAAATTAACGGCGAGGTGGTGTGATGAGCGGAACAATTGCAGATAAACTGAGTTTGCTTATCAGTACCAAAACAGCAATTAAGCAAGCAATTATCGGACAAGGGGTAAGTGTTGACAGTAACGATACTTTAGCCTCATATGCCGATAAAATTGCATCAATATCCGGAGGAGCAGATACCTATGAGGCGGATTTGGTGCTTAAAGGTGTGGTTGACGGTTTGCCGCAACCTGATGAAGAAACGGTGGTCGATGATGCCGTTACAATTTTAGAAGCTATTTAAGGAGATTAAAATGACGGAAATTTTAGATTATGCCAACAGTATTGCCACAAGCAAGGAAAATATCAGACAGGCTCTTGTGGCACGAGGTGTTACCTGCGGTTCGGAAGTGCCTTTGGATGATTATGCCAATAAGATTAACAATATGGTTGTTTCGGGTTCGGTTGATAACGTTTTGGCTTATAACTTTACGGGTGCGGCGGTAACGACCGGCGATAAGGTTTATATCAAGCAGAATGCCACAATATCGCAATCAATGGCAACGATTTATAACACCAGTGGTGTCTATACATTATTAAGTGCCAGTGGAAAAACCGGTTATATTAAATATAGCAGTAATAATATGTATGCTTATTTTGTACCTTATGCAACGACTATGCAATATAGTTCTGATGCAACAAGCACTTTTTATAATTATGAAAAACAACAGGTTCGTTATGATGATTACGGTAATATAACTCAAGCAGGTATATTGATACAAGATAATAGAATGTTAATCAACCTATCAATGTGTCAAGATGATTATGCTTTTGATTTTTCGGCTCCTGATTCAACAACAAGTAGTCTTAATTTTTATAAAATAGATCCTACGGATAATTTTGCCATAAAGAAAACATGGACACTTGGCGGTTTTGGCGGTTCATATTATCCAAAAGGGTTTATAATGACAGTTATTGGTAATAAATTATATGTAGCAGCAAGAACAGGCTCAACATGGCAAAAAGTCGGCACGATTGATGATGAAAGTGCAACAATTACCTTAGAAGATGAGGGGAGCAGTAATATAGTTTTACATTCCACCAAAGATAATGCCTTAGCGATTGTCGCTACATCAACAGACGGTTATCCATGTTGTTGGACCGGTCTTAAATTATTTAACATAAATAATGATTATTCATTGGGAACGCAATTTGTTTCGGCAAATGCCGACTTAAACAATTTGTTAGCGATGAGTAATGTGTTTGTGATATTTAATCGCAATACGGGAATATTGTGTTTATCTACACAAGCAAGTGATAGCAATTATGGGGTGTTTAAGTATGAAAACGGCGACTTTACAACCGTTAATATAACCTTAGACAGCTTTACGGCAGAAACTTATCAGATGATGTTCATGTCGCAAGATATGAGTATGTTGTTGATTGGTCGTTATTTATACACATTGGCGCAAACGGCAGACGGCAATTATAAGGCTATTCCGTATTCAAGCTATGACTTGGGTTCGGATGTGCTGACCGGCGTAGCGTTAAATGACGCAGCGGTCGGTGCAAGCTTTAATGTGAAAACAATATTGCCGTAATAGGGGGTTAAAATGGATTGGGGTGTAATCAGCGGTTGCACCTCGCTGGTTGGCTTAATATTGGCGGTGGTGCGATTAGGAGAATGGAAAGCCAGACAAGAAGTTAAACTGGAAAATTTGGAACGACGTTTTGAAAGCAGCGATGGCAAAATAGAAGCCATCGCTGTTTTGCAATCGCAACAGAATTTGGTTTTAACGGAAATCAAAACGCGTCTGGAATTTTTGATAGAAAGCAAAACCAAAAGGAAAAAGAGCAATGTCGGATATTGATATTTTAGCTCGAACCATATACGGGGAAGCGCGCGGAGAAGGAAGAAAAGGCATGGAGGCAGTGGCCTTTGTGGTTATAAACCGTTTTCGCGCCCGTAAATGGTTTACCGGTTATGCTTGGGAAAACGGCATTCAAAAACCCAGTGTGGCAAAAACATGTCTGAAACGTTTTCAATTCAGTTGTTGGAATAAAAATGATCCTAATTTTTGGAAAATAAGATTGGTAACCACGGAAGATAATGTTTTTTGCGAGTGCCTTAAAATTGCCGAACAGGCAATTGCCGGGGAACTTAAAGATTTTACCGGCGGCGCGGTTTTTTATCATGCCAAAAGCATAAAGCCGAAATGGGCAGAAAATAAGAAGCCGTGCATAAAAATAGGTAATCATCTTTTTTATCGGGAGGAATGAAAATATGGGAAAAAAGAAGCAATATCGTTTTTGGCGTTGGCTTATTCTGAGTATTGTGCGCATTCCCAAACTCTATGTGTTGGTATGGGGAATTTTGGTGGTTTTGGCATTGTTGGGATTCAAAA